>JANYAF010000195.1 GCA_025355175.1 Deltaproteobacteria bacterium
GCTGACCTGCTGATTACGAAAACTATTAAACTGCCCATCATACCCATAAATACTTGAAAATACAGTTAAGTCTTGTGGCTCTCTAGTGCCTAGTATGGTCTAGAGAGCCTGTTTTTTTACGTAGTCCCCTATGAAAGTCCCCTATGATTATTTTTCCTGGTCTCGTTTTTTTAGCCACTCTCTTGCTCTGTCATCATTGATATCTTTAATTGACGAAGCTGTCGTTGCTGAACTTTGTCTTATGCCTTCAAGGTAAAACTCTAAGATGCCTCTAACATTTCTAATCTCAATGTATATTAATATAAGCATTAAAATAAGTATTAATATTAATACTATCAAAGATATAAACATGTTAATTTTCCCCTTTTCATTTTCACCTATATGGGAGGATGGGCATTAACGAATTTAGTATTCTTGTTGTCAGCAGTAACACCATAGCTGAAACAAAAAGTCCCCACATTAAAATTCTCATAACTGGGCTCAGACCCTCTAATATGCTTTCTGTTATTAATCGTGCAAATCCACCACAATCTTTCAATGCTAAGTACTAAAATTTGTAATTACGGTTACGTAAAATGACCTTGATTCCCGGCAAAATATATGGCATAAATGCAGCCAAGGAGGTTGCATATGCCAAGAGAAAGCCCATATGGAATAGTTCTTACAGAAGAAGAGCGAGGAGAACTAACCAGGCGCGCGAACAAATATACGCTACCGTATTTTTCAGTTTCTCGCGCCAGGATGATTCTCCTTGCCGCCCAAGGGCTCAGCAATGATGAAATTGCAAACAGACTTGATACGCCCCGCAAAGTTGTCAGCATGTGGCGAAAACGTTTCTTTGAAGAACGCCTCCCTGGGCTTGATGAACGACCCCGTCCGGGACGCCCCCCGATTTTTCCCCCCGGAGATCATCGTTCAGGTTAAGGCGCTGGCCTGTGAACTGCCCGCGGTCCATCAAGTACCGCTTTCGAAATGGAGTGTTGCCGATCTGGGCAGGGAGGTTCGAAGATCGGGATTCGCAGCCACGATCAGTGACAGCACCATCTGGCGATGGCTCCATGAGGATGCCATTCGTCCTTGGCGGTATCGTTCTTGGATTTTCCCCCGTGATCCTCAATTTGCCGAGAAAGCCGGGAGAATCCTGGATCTTTATGAAAGAGTATGGGATGGACACTCCCTCCAGGATGATGAGTTTGTTCTGTCTGCCGATGAGAAAACGAGCATCCAGGCGCGCCGCCGCCGTCATGCCACCTATCCGGTCCAGCCGGGTTCGCCGATGAAAGTGGAGCATGAATACACCCGATGCGGCGCTTGGGCCTACATAGCGGCTCTTGATGTGCATCGCGCCAAATTGTTTGGCCGGTGCGAACGCAGAACCGGCATCGCTTCCTTTGATCGCCTTGTGGACGACGTGATGTGTCAACCGCCCTATGCCACAGCAAGACGTGTCTTTTGGATCGTTGACAGTGGTTCTTCCCATCGCGGTCCTCGCTCTGTAGAAAGGCTGCAATCCCGCTATGCCAATCTCGTACTCGTTCATGCCCCGGTACATGCGAGTTGGTTGAATCAGATTGAAATCTATTTCTCGATCCTCCAACGTAAAGCCCTTGTGCCGAATGACTTCAAATCTTTGGAAACGCTAAAAGAACGGATACTTGGTTTCCAGATCTATTACGAACAAATTGCCAAACCGTTTGAATGGAAATTCACCCGAAACGATCTGAATATTTTGCTTAACAAGATCAAGCTGGCAAAGTCAGCCTCTGAACGACTGGCCGCGTAAATACGTAACCGAATTTATGAACCAAGGTACTAAGCATAGACGTCCCGGATCCGGCGTCCCGTTGACCCTGGGAGATGCTCATGAAAATCTTCGAACCTGCCCGCATCGGACTTCTGGAGTTGAAGAACCGCCTCGTCATGACGGCCATGTCCACCCGGCTGGCCGGGCCCCGGGGGGAGGTCACGGACAGGCTCACCGAATACTACGCCGTCAGGGCGGCAGGCGGGGTGGGAATGGTAACCGTTGAAGAGGCTTCCATCCATCCGCAACTTCCCCACATTCCCAACGCACTGGGCATCTACGGCAACCATCTCATCCCCGGACTGAAGAGCCTGA
>JANYAF010000206.1 GCA_025355175.1 Deltaproteobacteria bacterium
GCCATAAACAGCCCCGGAGCTTATTAAAAGTATCTTTTTAATATTTCCCCGAACACAAAAATCGAGAACCCGTCTTGTCCCGGTCAACATTTCACTGACCATGGAAAGGTTGCTTGCTTTTTCATCGGCAGGCTGCTGATAGACGGCACTATGAATCAGGCAGGAAAACGGTCCTTCCGGGAATTCAAAGTTTTGCACGTCGCCTTTGTGAAACCGTATCGCCTTATGGTGGTATAGATGGGGCGCCTTTTTTTCAAAGGCCTCCGGATTTCTGGATAGGACAAGGGCTGATGCATTTAAATCCAATTTGTCGTTGGCCCAGGCAAAACTCTCCAGAAGCCAGCAGCCGAAAAAGCCAGTGCCGCCGGTAATGAAGATTTGTTTACCCCGCAGCTCTTCCCACAGGTCACGGGTGTGGGTGAGGATATGATCGAGGTCTTCCGATAAAGGATTATTCACGATGCTCCTACCACGTATTCCAGTCGCCTGGCACATTTCCCAGAGTGATTCGAGGTAGCGCAGATCTCGGTCCGCATCCATGCACTGAGAGCTCTGAATTTCGGCGGAAATGCGGAGATAGCTCCCTTATTAATTTCATGATCAGATACCTTCTTTGACTTTATAGATGGTCGGATGTGCTTCCGTATCCTGGCGATGGGCCGTTAGATCAGCGGCCAGGCCTCGGATCGCCATGGTATTGCCACTCGTTTCCACAGCCAGGCTCTGGATCGCAACGGTATTGTTACTTGTCTCCGCCGCAACGATATCAAGCTTGTGTTCGAGGCAATCTATACGTTTGTCCAGTCGCGTTTCCACGCGATCGATCTTTTCCGAAAGCATCTGGAAGCCCTCGCCGATAAACGAAAGCTGTTTCTGAAAATCCTCTCTTTGGACAGTCAATTGATGTTTAAATTCTTCCTTGATCTCATCTTTGAACGAGAGCAGATCCCTTTTAATATCAAACTTGAATTTCTGTGAGTCTTCCTTGATCTCATCTTTGAATGAGTTCAGATCCTCTTTGATTTCACCCTTAAATTTTTGTGAGTCTTCCTTGATCTCATCTTTGAATGAGTTCAGATCATTTTTGATTTCACAATTGAATTTTTGTGAGTCTTCCTTTGTTTCGCTACGGAACTGGAAGAAAAGCTGCTCAAGGCGACTGAAATCTTCGTTATTCATATTCTTACTTTCCCCTTAATATCAATGTTTTCGACTGTCTTTTTTCGAGTGTCGAGAATCGACGCTCTGGAAGCTTATAATATTATTTAGCAAATGAACGAGTGTCAAAAAGTTTTGCCTCCAGTAAAATGACCGGCGGTCAGCAAACAGGGTGATTGGTAAATAGTGAACGGTTAAAGGCAAAAGATCCATTCCTCTGATTTTCGTGCATCTAAGCCAGTTCCCTGCTCGGCGGCGCTCCGTCTTCCCCGGCTTCGGTAGGATTCATATAGACATCCAGGGCCTCCTGGAGGGCGATAATGGAATCGTTGACGACGGTGCGGTCTTCTTCGGACCAGTTCGCATTGTCGGCCTTCTCTACCCTATCCCGCGCCTGATCGAGGCTCCGGCAAAGGCCGGCGGCAGGGGAAAGGGCGGCGCCACGCTTCCGGGCCCCTTCCTGGTCCTTCTGCATCTGCTCCTTGAGCTTGGCATAAGCGGTGTTCATGGCCCGCTCCTGGGTCTTCCGGGAGATTTCGACGAGCTTGGTCTTGGCAATTTTGCGGTCACTGCGGCAGTCGTCCCGGATCCCCTGGGGTAGGCGCATCAGGGAAATGGATTCGCTGATGGTGCTCCGGGGTTTGCCGAGGATGTCACCCAACTGCTCCTGGGTGTAGTTCTGCTCACTCAATAGGCGCTGGAGGGCTTCCGCCTCTTCGATGACGGTGAGGTCCTGGCGCTGGAGATTCTCGACCAGGGCGATCTCGGCGTGGTTCCCTTCGACGTAGATGGCAGGGAGGATGAGGAGGCCGACCTGCTGGGCCGCGAGGTAGCGACGCTCCCCGGAGACGATGAGGAGAGAGGGGCTCTCCTCGGTGTCCCGAAAGAGAAGGGGTTGGAGTATCCCATGCTTCTTGATGGAAGCGGCCAACTCGGCAAGGGCGTCGGGCTCGATGACCTTCCGGGGCTGATCGGGGTCCGGCTTGAAGTCAATAATTGAGATCTGGTACAACTTGCCTTTTTCGTAAGTGGTCACTTCATGCTCCTCCTTTTAGGGCCTACCATACCGTTTTGACATGGGGGTAGTTTCTGATTTTTTCGTCTTTCGTGACTAGAATTGCTCCCATTGAAACGGCCGTGGCAATGATTATGCGATCCGCAGGATCATTGTGCAGAGCACCCGGCAACTCGACTGATTTCAGGGCGATACTGTTGCTGACGGGCACAAAGTTAAGGAATGGAATGGCTTCAGAGGCGGCAACCCAATCGCCCACACTCATCGTCAGTTCCAACCTGCCTCGCGAGACAAGAATGGCAACCTCCCAAGTGCTGATGGCGGAAATGAAAACGTTCCTTTCCGTCACCGCCGCATCGATGATGCCTTTCGCCGTCTCTGAAAGGTATGCCGGACTGCTGACAAACCAGATCCAGGCATGGGTGTCCAATACAATCATTGCAGCGCCTTCCAATCTTCCGGGGCAACCGGTTCCGTGGGATCGTCGTATTTCAGAACGGAATTGCGCAAAATCTTCAGACGATCCCCAGGATCGGCGGTATAGGGAATGACCTTCAGCACCGGCCGCCCTCTATCTGTAATAATCAGACTTTCTCCGCTTTCTTCAATCAGACGAAAATATTCCAATGATCGTGGCTTGAACTGAGATTTCGAGACCATACGTTCCATATCTTGATCCTCCCGACTTTCATGCAAGCATGGTCATATGACCATAGTCACATCGGATTGTCAACCCGAGAAAATGGGAAATGCGGGGACATCCTTACCACGTCTTCCAGGGCCCCTGGCCCGCTTCCCAGAGGGATTCGAGGTAGCGCAGATCCCGGGCCGTATCCATGCATTGCCAGAAGCCTTCGTGCTGGTAGCCGCAGACCTTGCCTTCGGCGGTCATGGTTTCCATCGGGGCGTGCTCCCACATGACGTCGTCCTGGATATAGTCCAGCGCCGCCTGTTCAATTACAAAAAAGCCGCCGTTGATCCAGCCCTCGTGAAGGGTGGATTTCTCCTTGAAGTGGGCGATTTTAACTCCCTGAAATTCCAGGGCTCCAAAACGGGAGGGGGGACGCACCGCCGTCAGCGTCACCAGGGACCGCTGCTTTTTATGAAAGCGCATGAGATCGGCGAGATTAACATTGCAGACGCCGTCTCCATACGTCATCATGAAAGCGCCCTTCCCCAGCAGCCCCGCCAGGCGTTTCAGGCGGCCGCCGGTCAGGGTGTCCGGTCCCGTATCCACCAGGTGCACCGTCCAGCTCTCACCGTGATTCTCGTTGATCATGCGGACCTGACCGTCATCGAGGCTGACGGTGAAGTCTTGCCGCAGGGTATAAAAATCCAGGAAATACCGCTTGATCATCTCGCCTTTGTAGCCCAGAGCCAGGATGAATTCATTGAAGCCGTAACGGGAGTAATGCTTCATGATGTGCCAGAGGATGGGCCGCCCGCCGATCTCCACCAGGGGCTTGGGACGGACTTCCGTCTGCTCCGCCAAGCGCGTCCCCATACCGCCGCAAAGGATGACGACTGGAATATTCTTTTTCATCGTTTCACTAATTCCCATATTATTTCAATTACATACTCCAACATTTCCCTGCTCAGCCCCGGATACACCCCGATCCAGAAGACCTGATTCATGACGAAATCGGAGTTCTTCAGGTCGCCGATCTTGCGGTGCGGCGCCTCCCGGAAGGCCGGCTGGCGGGTGAGGTTGCCGCCAAAGAGGAGCCGCGTATCGATCTTCGCCTGATCCAGATGGCGAATCAGCTCCCGCCGCGTGAACGGCGCTTCCGGACGGACAGCAAGGGGAAAGCCGAACCAGCTCGGTTGCGAGTTCGGCGTCACCTCCGGCAGGATAAAGAATTCCTCAAGATTTTTCAAGCCATTATAAAGGATCTGAAAATTCCGCCGCCGGATTTCGATGAACCGGGGCAGCTTCTTCAATTGAGCCCCCCCCAGGGCCGCCTGGAAATCCGTCAGCTTCAGGTTATAGCCGATATGGGAATAGACATACTTGTGATCGTAGCCAAAGGGAAGATCGCCGAATTGCTGGTCAAAACGCCGTTTGCAGGTGTCGTTGCGGCCCGTCTCGCACCAGCAGTCCCGCCCCCAGTCCCGGAATGATTCGACCAGTTTTTTCAGTTCCCCGTTCTTCGTAACGACAGCGCCCCCCTCCCCCATCGTGATGTGATGGGCCGGATAGAAGCTGAAGGCGGCGAGATCACCAAAACTGCCTACCCGACGCCTGTCAGGTTTCTCGCTTTCACCGATCCGGGCCGGGCGTTGCACCTCCGGTGCAGGCAGGATTTCCCGCTGCTCGTTATGCCGATGCTGAGGAATGCTATCCACAGGATGTAAATCATAGGCCGCCCCCAGGGCGTCGCAACTGTCCTCGATGAGCCAAAGATCATGTCTCCGGCAGAATGCAGTAACGGCCTCAACATCGAAGGGATTGCCGAGGGTATGGGGCAGGAAGGCGGCCCGCGTCCTGGGGCTGAGTGCTTCTTCAAGCTGGGAGACATCCACGTTATAGGTCGGGATAGTAACATCGACGAATACCGGAACCAACTGCTGCTGAACGATGGGATTGACCGTCGTGGGGAAACCGGCGGCCAGGGTGATCACTTCATCTCCCGGTTGGAGGCGTCGCTCCTTCAACTTCGGCGACGTCAGGCAGGCCAGGGCCAGCAGGTTGGCGGAAGACCCGGAATTGCACAGCAGGGTATGGCGGACGTCCAGATATTCAGAAAAAGATTTCTCAAAGGCATGGGCAAAACGCCCCGTCGTCAACCAGAAATCGAGGACCGCCTCCATCACCGTGGTCATATCCTCGGCGTCATAGACCTTGCCGGAGACAGGGACCAAGGTCTCCCCGGGGATGAACGGCGCCTGTCGGCGCGGTGCATGGCTGGCAGCGAAATAATCTGCTACCGCATCGCGAACCGGTTTTCTCAAACCCTCTTCATTCATGGCAATATCCGATTTACCTTTGAGCCCACCTAACACCCTTTTCTCTTGCCGTCTTCATGTATTCCCCAATCTGCTTCGCACAGAAGCTATAGACAGCTTCCTGCGCAGCGCCCCGGTAAAACATTTTATACCACTCCGCCGTCATCTCAATAGTCTGCTCCATCGCAAGGGCGTTTCGCCAGCCCAGATAGCTTGCCGCCTTGTCGCAGCAAAGCCGCAGGGTGGCGGCTTCATGGACCGCCCCCGCTTCGGACAGATCCTGCCATTCCCCGGCGCCCCAGGCCTGAACGAAACGGGTTACCACCTCGGAGACCGTCAAATCAGCCGTATTGTCAGGCCCGAAATTCCAGCCGCCGCAGTATTTCTCCGGTTCTTCCCACAGGCAGGCGCCCAGCCATAGATACCCGCTGAGGAGTTCCAAAACATGCTGCCAGGGGCGGATGGCGTGGGGATTCCGGATGGCAATGGATTTTCCCATACTCAAGGCGCGGACGCAATCGGGAAGCAGACGGTCCCGCCCCCAATCGCCCCCGCCGATGGCATTTCCCGCCCGGCACGAGGCAGCGCCGATCTTCCTGCCGCCACTGGCAGAATTGTTGAAAAAGGAGCGTAGATAAGACGCAAAGACCAGTTCCGCACACCCTTTAGAGGCGCTGTAAGGGTCATGACCGCCCATGGGATCGTTTTCACGGTAGCCCCAGACCCATTCCCGGTTTTCATAGCATTTGTCGCTCGTAACGTTGACCAGGACCCGGACGCTGTCCGTTCGGCGCACCGCCTCCATAACATTCACCGCCCCGCCAATATTGGTATCAAAGGTCGTCTTGGGATCTTCATAGGATGAACGGACCAAAGCCTGGGCCGCCAGATGAAAAACCATCTCTGGCTGATACCGGGTAAAGGCATCCATGAGTTGATCCAGATTCCGGACATCCCCGTGAACATGGGCAATTCTATCTGCCAAACCCGACGCAGTAAAATTGCTGGGATCGCTCGGCGGTTCCAAGGCATAACCGACAACCTCCGCCCCCAACTCCTTTAGCCAGATAGCCAGCCATGAACCTTTGAAACCCGTATGACCCGTAACAAGAACCCGGCTCTTTTTGTAGACGTTATGAAAAATCATCCCTTTTATCCTGTTATAAATTGTTTAATGAATTGATTTTATTCTACATCAAACCACCACAATTCTTCCAACGACATCCTGAAAGAACTCCCCTGACCAGACCTCAAGAGCGTCAAGGTTTTTCACGAAAGGTTCCACTTCCTTCCTCGCCTGATTCACGTCCAGTTTATCTATCGCTTCCGTCGTCAGGGCGAAAAACTTCTCGGGGGCCATCAGTTCACCTTGTTTCAAGTGCCCACTTTGGATCATTCTTTGCTCCAGGTGACTCAAATGAAGTCGGGGATGGTTTGCGGCATACCAGATCAGGTCATACCAGTCGCGGCCCTTGACCCGGCTCTTCCATCGCCGGCAGAGGACGGCGTGCATCTTGCCGGCAAACAGATCGGGAAGGACAAGCGTCCGGACTGAAAACGGGATCGGCTGTAAAATAAACTTGTTTTCAGTTGAAAAGCCGGGTGGCGGATCCGTATCGACCTCGATCTTGATCTTCAGGATCTGGCCACGGGGAATCGGCCAGGCGTTTTTTCCGTTCGCCCTGATTGTGAGCAGGTGCTTGAGCGTATTGGCCTTCAGAAACGCCGACTGCACAGGGCTTTCGTCCTTCTTTTCTCTGGTCGTCATTTTGGCCTCGAACCCGAACGACTGCAACTCCCGCTCCACGGCGCCGCTATACCGGGAAAGGTCAAAATCATTCATAGGCTTGAGCAGTGAAAAATAGAGGTCTTCTGAAAAACGGTCCATTCCGTAAAGAATCCGGAGAGCCGTGCCGCCGTAAAAGGCTGCCTTCTCGAAAAACTTGCTTCGCCAGAGACCGAGGAGGGCAATCTCCTGCATGATCTCCCGCAGGGCCCGCACATAGTCCTCAACGCTTTGGCATTCATACCGGTTCAGCATGCGGGCAATCGCTTCATTCATGGCTGTTATCCTTTCCGGCCAGCCGACGGACCAGACCGCTCAGCAATCGGAGCTTCCGGGACCGGTAGCGATCGGCAATCACAGAGATTGTCTCCCCATTCAGCCTTCCCAGCCCCTCGGGATCCATCCGCAGGCTGTCCAACAGATAAGTCCTCATTTCCGCCTGGGTACGAATCGCCGTTCCCCGATCAGCCTGGATCTTATCCGCCAATGCCTTTTCCGGAGTGGCGATCAGGAAAGAACGTCCCCTTTCGAGCTCCACTTGGTCGATGCCGATCGGGTAGGCTCTCATGGGAACGCCGTGATAAATGAAAAGGCCGACAGAGGTGGAAAAGCGCCTGCCCCGGCTGACGGTAATCGACGTCACCGCTTCAACTCTTTCGGGAATCAGGCCGTAGTAATGCAAGGCGTAATCGAGGGAAATATAGGAAGGACCGCAGATCATATTTGCCAGGACCTCTGTAGAGAATGGCCGCCGCTTGTATCTCTCCCCAAAAACGTAAATGCCCTTTTTTACCCGGACGACAGCCCCCTGTTTCAGCAGGGACGTGATCTTGTCACGGGGGCGGTCGTATTCCCGCAAACTGTCCAAGAGAGCATGATAATCAAACTCCTCTCCCGCTATCTTTGCACGCAGTTCTTCCATCACTTCTGTTTCCCTTGACATCATGGATTGCGGGAGCGATATAACATAATCCATCGTGGTATGTCGACAGATATTCGACATACCACGTTTATATTGACGATTCAGCGGCAAGCAATGATCCGCATGAAAAATCATCCCTTTCATCCTGTTATAAATTGTTTAATGAATTGATTTTATTCTACATACATACGGCAAGGAAGTCAAACGCTGTTTCATTGAATATCTTCATCCTCTGATTTCATTATACCCAAAGCTTGCCTGAGATTATTCCCCTCTTCCTGAAAACCCTGATCAAGCAACAGAGCCTTCCGAAAATGATGATCGGATTTCTTGTTTCATTTCCCAATTAATGGCCGGAGTCCCTTTGCTGTTGCAGTGCAAGCGCCAGATTATCCTGGGCTGCCTTGTAATGCGGATTGATCTGCAATGCTTTACGGAAATGCAAAATGGCATTATTCAGATCTCCCTGATTTGCATAAATTATGGCCAAATTATTCCAAGCCTCTACAAAATCCGGCTTAATAATCAAGACCTCTCGGTAATGTGAGACCGCATTCTGGTCCCGCTTGAGGATCGCAAAAGCAACTGCAATGTTGAAGTGCACTTTGACATTGCCGGGATCAAGACGAAGAGCTTCGGTATACTGGGAAACAGCACCAGTGATATTACCCTTCTGAACCAGTGCATTACCCAGGTTATTAAGTGCATCAGGATAATCTGGCTTGAGTTGAAGCGCCTCTTTATATTGCAGGATTGCATCGTCTGTCTGTCCACGACGAGCCAAGGCATTACCGAGATTATTGAAAGTGCCGCTGTTTTTCCCGATGACATCAAGGGTATGCCTTGCCAAAACAACCCCGTTACGCCAGTGATTTAACTGAAAAGAGGAAATCACGACAAACACAATAATCAAAAGAAAACTCAAGCCTGCCTGAATCGGTATCTTGTAACGGCTGCTTTTCCATACTGCAGCAACGCCCCAGACAAGCATCACAAAAATTCCGATGAGTGGTATATAGGTATAACGGTCCGCCATGGAATGAGACCCTATCTGCACAAGACCGATGACCGGCAAGAGGACGGTAAGATACCAAAGCCAACCAACGATTAAATAGGGATAACGTTTTCTCCAGCAAATTGCGAAAATCGTAACACTCGCGAGCAAGCCCACCGCTGATAGAGTCGCCCATAAAGGCCACTGACCCGCATGGGGATAATAGACAGATAAACCTATTGGATAAACAGTCTTCCACAAATAAAGGACATAAGACACAAGCGCGTTGGGCAGGCGAACGCCCCAGGGAAATGCAGCCAGAGAACCCAAAGCCCCAATGTTCTTCTCGGCAGCAAAGGTGAGCCAAATAACCGGGAGAGAAAGCAGAATCAATGGGGTTTTCTCGACAATAAGACGATAAGTGGGTATCACCTCAAAGCGCCTAAGGGGCCAGTAATCCATCAATAATAACACTGCCGGCAGCGTCACCACCATCGGCTTCGACATCAGTCCCAGTCCATAAAACAGAAAAACAAGCAAATATCGCCATACACCGGGACGTTGCGCGTAAACCATATACGCCCACATCGTAAGCATCCAGAAAAGCGTGCTCAATACATCCTTACGAGCGGCTATCCAAGCCACCGGCTCTACATGCAACGGATGAACTGCAAACAACGCCGCCACGCAACCACTCAACCAAAGCGCACCCGTCATTCGATAGAAAACAAAAAAAAGCAGGGTAGCGCTAATGGCATGAAGAATGACATTAGTCCCGTGATATCCGCCCGCGTTCATGAGATACAATTCATGGTCTCCCATTAAAGAGATCCACGTCAAGGGATGCCAAAAACCGGCCTCCGTAGCAGTGAGGGCCCACCATACATTTTCCCACGTCAATCCTCTGCAAACATTAATATTATCTATAACATATATATTATCGTCATAATTCACGAATTCGTAGTGATGAACAGGCCCGTAAACAAACATTATTGCTAGATTCAAGAAGATAACTGTGAATATAATTTGCTGCTTGCGGTCAAGTTTAATGTTGTTCATAATTTGTTTCATCGTAGTGGTGTCGGAAAGCCTGCTTTCTTTATAATGTATCTATTTCCTTCGCCGATTTCATTCCTTCTAAAGCCTTTCTGAAATTGTCCGAAGCATCCCGATAATCGGGATCAAGACATAGAGCTTTCTGAAAATGATAAACAGATTCTTCATATTTCCCCTGAGAGGCCAAGGCAGCGCCAAGATTATTATGTGCTTTTGCATTAGCGGTGTCGAGCTTCAGCGCAGCATTAAATTCTCTTTCCGCATCTTTAAATTTCATCTTGCTCATATACACAACGCCCAAGTCTATATGGGCACGCTTATCTGGCTTTAGCGAGAGAGAATGGCGGATATTCTGGATCGCTTTTTCGTCATCCCCCACACTATGATAAGCCATGCCTAACCCATGGTACGCTTTGTAGTTATTGTCCGTTACGTTTATAGCATGATAAAAAAGAGTCAATCCGTTTTGCCAGTGTGCAACCTGGAGCCGAGAAGTGACAACAAGGGACAGAAGAATCGCCAGTGCAAAACAGAGCAATAGTGATTGCCGGTGTTTCATTTGTGCAAAATACTCAGTGCTGCCCCAAACAACCATCACAAAAATACCGATCAGCGGTATATAGGCATAACGGTCTGCCCGCGCCAAGGTTCCCAACTGGATAAATCCAATTACAGGCACCAGTGCTATAAGATACCAAAGCCAGCCAACGAAAAGGTAGGGATAGCTTCTCCTTTTTTGGATGGCGATTGAAGTCAGTAAAATGATCAATAAACCCGCACCGATGCTTGTCCAGAGTTGCCATGCACCTGGATGGGGATAATATGCCGCCAACTTCGCAGGAAAGAACATCTTTTCAATATAAATCAGATAAGAAACCAAGGCATTAGAAATGCGGGCAGGCCAAGAAATGGTTTCCGTAGCCGAAATGGCACCAAAACGATACTCCGCAATGAACGTCACAATAATAACGGACAGTGCACAAACCGCCAAGGGTAACTTTTCCAGGATCAGTAAGGACCATTTTTTTTTCTGATTGTTTGTATCTTCGAATCGAGCAAGGGGCCAGTAATCCAAGAGAAGCATGATAAATGGTAATGTTGCTATTATTGGCTTTGACATCAGCCCCAGCATAAAAAATATCCAAACCGATAGATATCGTCCCACATTGGGTGTCTCTGCATAACGCGCATATGTCCACATCGTCAGCATCCCAAAAAACACACACAGGACATCTTTGCGAGAGGCAATCCATACCACGGGCTCTACATTCAACGGATGGACGGCAAATAGCGCCGCAATAAAGCCGCTTTGCCAGATGATGCCTGTCATGCGTCGCCATGTTAAGAACAGCAATAACGTGCTGCCAATATGGAGCAAGACATTGGTCCGATGAAAGCCCCCCGCATTCAGCCTGTATAACGAAGCATCCAGCATCAACGACAGCCACGTCATCGGGTGCCAAAAGCCGGCATCTAAACTGCTTAAAGCCCATCTGACATTGTCCCATGTCAACCCCGACTGGACACGAGCGTTGTCGGTTACATAAACCTGATCATCGAAATTCAGAAATCCGTAATGCTGTACCGGCCAATATACTGATATGATTAAAAGGATTAATATTACTGATACTAATGTAATTCTTGATTTTTTCATTTGGTAGATGAGCCCTGTTCAGTAATTAGTCTGTCCGCTTGATCTGTTCGCTAATCTTCAAGCGATGATTCGCCTCTTCTGTTCGCCCTTCCCGGAAAAGCAAATAAGCCAAGTTGCGGTTGAGAGAAACACTTTGCGGGTCCAAAGCTAAGGCATTTTCAAAATATTCATGAGCCCGATCATAATTTCCAATAAGCGTCAGAGCCGCTCCCATGTTATTGTTCCAGTCGATTCGGTCTTTATAGCCCATCGTGAGGGGTTGAGCATGTTCTAGTGTTACCAAAGCTTCCTGCGGCCGCCCCGTATCAATCAGCAGCGCCCCGTAGTTGATAAAATTCCGCGCCAGGATGGGAGGAGTGTTAAGCGAACGTCGAAAAAAAGGCTCGGCATCTCGATACTGCTTTTTCTTGAGCATCATTTCCGCATAATCACCCATGTAAATATAATTGGCAAAATGGCGGACCTCCTGTTTCAGAAATGTTTCCTGATCATGCCAGAGATGTGCATTCAACGTGTATGACCCAACTGCAAAATAAACCGTTACAGCTATAAGAATGATCTGTGTGGCACTCTTCCTACGAACTGATAGAAGCTTCGCCGACATCCGGACAAAACCCAGGGCGAGAAAGGACATGGGCAGGTAAAGCCAGCGCATGGCAACCAAGGATACTGAGAAGCTTTGTCAATAATATTGAATACCGGCAGGAGCGTCACGAAAAAAGCCACTGTTGAAAAAACGACCAGTGATTCTTTTCGCAAGGCATATAAGAACACGGCGAGAAAAAGGACAACAAAGAAGGATACTATGACTGTGGGCGCCAGTAAGGACCCCGGATACCCGATTGAAAAACTGTGAAGATTATAGGGAAGAAAAATGAGTTTCAGATTATATGTAATGAGATAGGGAATATAGGCGAGCCTGGTGAGTACGTCATCAGGAATGTTAAAGGGAGTGGACACCACCGTTTTTCTCAGGACAAAATAGAACATTAAAATGATCAGATAGGGCACATAGCTCTCCATCTCCCTCCGGAGGTTCTTCTCATCAGCCAACAGGCGCTGATAAAGAAATAAGAGCGGCAAAGCCATCAGGCCGAATTCCTTGGAAAAGACAGCACCCGCAAGGGTAAGGAGCGAAACGGCTAGGGCGGAGGGCGTGCCCTTCTCCCACCAGGCAAGGTAGGAGTAAAATGATGCGAGGATAAAAATGGTGGCCAGGATATTATTTCTCGACACAATGATGGAAACTGTTTCTGTATGAATTGGATGGACGGCAAAAAGAAGGACTGCCCAAAAGACCTCCAACCGGTGCCCGGTTAACTGAAGGAGCAATTCGTACAGCAGGAAACAGGCCATAAGATGTAGGAGCAGATTCGTCATCCGGAATCCGTACGCCTTCATCCCCCATATTTTGTAGTCCATAAAGTAGGTAACATTGACCAGCGGCCGGTAATAGCCAGTGTGAAACAGTCCCTTGTCCAGCTCATCAACAATGCCGTCTTCCTGAGAAAGGTAAGATGAAATAGATTGAAGCCTTGTTATATAGGGATTATCCCTGACCAGTGTCTGATCGTCAAAGACGAAATCTCCCGTAAAAATAGGTAGGTAGGCGATAATAACAAGAATCGCAATGATAATATAATGTGCGAGTCGGCTACGCATAAGGCTTCTCAAAGGGAAAGAATTTCCCCGTCCTGCGTCATGTGGATCTATGAAACTTACGTTTAGTTGTTTTCACTACCGGTGTCTTTTAATGGATTCACAGGAAAAACGGCCTTATCCATACCACTTTTCTTTCCGCCGGCATATTCCATCATTTTTTGCACCTCCGCATCGGCGGAACCATTGGCTAAGGCCTTCTGCCCTTCCGCAACGACCGCGCTCATGTCTCCCTTTTTTAACGCCAAGAGCATCAATATCTTACGGGCACTTAAGTAAAGGGGGTCTAAGGACAAGGTATTTTTTAATTCCTTGATGGCCTCGTCGTTTCGTCCCATGTCCATCAACGCCAGGGCCATACCGTATCTAGCTGATGTATTGCGACTATTTATCTCCAATGCCTTCTTATAGGTATCAACAGCCTGCTGCCATCTTCCCGTCAGCCGGTAACAGTCCCCGAGTAATCTCCGATTCTCGTCATCATAAAAAGACATTCGTTCTGCTTTTGCGAAATATTCAATGGCTTTTTCATAATCTCTCCTGCCGTACATGGCAAGACCGACATTGTAATAAAAGGGACCGAACTTTGGCTTTGCCTGTATCCCTTTATACATATAAGCAAGTCCTTTATCATATTTACCATTGTTTATATAAAACTGTCCCAAATTATTTAGAGCAATATAGTTGTCCGGCGCTATTTGTAGGGCGTGCTCGAACAAGGTTATACTGTTTCTCCAATAACTTGCTTGCAGCCAGGAACAAAACGACAGGCTCACTATGGTTACGGCGCCCACCACACATAAAAGATGTCGTCCAAATCGCCATCGGACGGCAAGATCCGACACACCCCAGACCAAGATAATAAACAGGCCGACAAGCGGCACGTAGGTGTAACGATCGGCCAACGCGTGGGGCCCTACCTGAATAAGGCCGATGACGGGAACCAGAGTCCCCGCATACCAGAACCAACCAGTAAAAAGATATGGTTTGCGCCGGCACATTAAAATAATAATGATCGTGATCGCCGACAACAGAAGCAGCGCACCAATGGCTTGAACCACGGGTATGGAAACAGGATGGGGATAAAAAAAAGTCAGGTTTGCCGGCCAGAACATCATGGCGATATATTTTACGTACGATACAATGGCGTTGGCAAAACGGTCCATGATTGATAAAATCTTCAGATCCGTTAAGGCATGGACTTTATGTTCTGTCATGACGACCAGGACGGACGCGAGGACAGATAACACGACAAGTGGCGCCTTCTCTAGCAAAAGGGCCACGAAGGGGCGTCTGCCTGCACGAACCTCTGGGGGCGACATGACGTTGCCGTTTCTTGCGTCCCCACTCACCATCAGTCGTTGTAAAGGCCAATAATCCATGAGCAGCATGACAAAAGGGAAGGTAACAATCATAGGTTTCGACATAAGCCCAAGGATAAAAAAAATGATCACAACCGTGTATCGCCGCCAGTTCGGATATTTGGAATAATTTACATACGCCAGCAGCGAAGCAAAACCAAAGAGTGTACAAAGAAGATCCTTTCGTTGCGATACCCAGGCGACGGATTCCACATGGAGAGGGTGGACGGCGAAAAGAAGGGCGGCAAAGGCGCTCCGGCGCGGGGCCTTTGTCGCCCTTTTAAGAAAGAAAAAAAGCAGAAGGGTATTGATGATGTGCAGGATAACGTTCGTCCAGTGATAGCCGCCCGGATTATTGCCGAACAACTCCCGGTCGATCATCAGGGAAAGCCAAGTGAGGGGATGCCAGAAACCGGCCTCGGTGGCTGTCATGGCCCACTTGAAGCCGTCCCAGGTCAGGCCCGCCATTACATGGCTCCTTTCAGCAACATATGAACCGTCGTCATAATAGACGAACTTGAAGTCTTGGGCCTGCCAGTAAATAATAATGACGAACAGAATCAGGGCCAGGCAAATTAAAATGTCCCTTTTGTTGCTTGGTGATTTCAATATGCCTCCCCATCAACCTTATTGATAAAAAAAAGGGGTGAGTAGATGCCTCACCCCTTTTTACTCTCCATAACAGCAAAATCAAGGTGTAATGACACCCGTACTATTAACCCCAAAAGTTTTTCCGCCACTCTGGCTAACCGCCGTAATCGCCAAAGTATTCATAGTATCAGAACCACTGGCCATTGTTGTCGTTACAGTTGCTGACGATTTGAATCCATAGTTTCCCAAAAGAGCCACGGTAGCCGCTGATGTAGGGGAATCGGAGAAGAATGCCTGGGCAGCGGTGTAGGCATTCTTCGCATCGGATTTTGCTTGC
>JANYAF010000207.1 GCA_025355175.1 Deltaproteobacteria bacterium
CTGTCGTCCAAAACGGCGTCGAAGCGGTGGCCTACCTGCGGCAACAACCGCCGTACGCTGCCGCCACGATCCCCGATCTCATCTTGCTGGACCTCGTGCCCGGTCTTCTTCGGCAAATTCAGGTCCAGCAAGATGAGATCGGGGATCGTGGCGGCAGCGTACGGCGGTTGTTGCCGCAGGTAGGCCACCGCTTCGACGCCGTTTTGGACGACAGCGATCCGATGATTCGACTTGTCCTCGCGAAACGCCGCGATCGTCAACTCGACATCATCAGGATTGTCTTCCACCAGTAAAATAATTTTGTGATCCATCGTAAACTCCTTTCGTCACTCGTGAAGCGCATCTCGTGAAGCGTATTTCGTATCTCGTTTTTACGCTTCACGCTTCACGTTTCACGAGTGACGGCTTTTGGCGCTTCACGCACTAAGCCGTTTTATTAAGTTTCGCAACATCCGCGACTCGTGATCTAGTTTCTCAATTAGTTTATCTCTTCCTGCTTGTGTAATATATACCAAAGCAACACTAACCTCAACTTGTGTTTCCAGTTCGGCGCATGATCCAAGAGCAATATATAAAAACTGACGATATTCTTTGTTATGATACCGGTTGAAGCCCTCGGCAATATTGGAAGTTATGGACACGGCCGCTCTTCTCATTTGACTTGCCAACCCGTATAATTCTTCTTTGGGAAATGTTTTTGTACATTCGTAAATATCGACGACTATTTCCATTGCCAGCCGCCACACATCCAAATCCCTGAAGTTCTTTATCTTACTCTTTTCTTCCATCGTGAACTCCTAATTCGTGAAGCGTATCTCGTATCTCGTCGTTCGCGCTTCACGCTTCACGAGATACGCTTCACTGGTTACTTTCGCTTCACGCTTCACGAGATACGTTTTTTATTTTACGGCAACGTAAAATAAAAAACTGCTCCTTTCCCTACTTCTCCTTCCGCCCAAACCTCGCCCCCGTGGCGGGTTATAATCCTTTTTACCGTCGCCAGACCTATCCCCGTTCCCACAAATTCATTCTTTGCATGGAGGCGCTGGAAAGTGCCGAATAACTTGTCCACATAAGCCATGTCAAATCCCACGCCGTTGTCCCGGATAAAGACAACTTTCTTGCCCGCCAGATAAGTGGTGCCGAATTCAATCTTCGGCCGCGCCTCTTTGCCGGTGAATTTCCACGCGTTATCTATCAGGTCCGTCAGGGCAATGCGCAGCAATGCGGAATCGCCATCGACGACAATGTCTTTCTGGATAATGACATCGATGATTCGAGCAGGATCATCCATTTGAGTGTTTTTTGCAATTTCCTGGAACATTTTACTCAAATCAACCGATGCACGACGAAGTTCAAAACGGCTTACCCGGGAGAGTTTCAGCATATCTTCAATGAGCATGCCCATATTCTGCGTTGCCGCGCGAATCCTGTCCAGATAATTGCGCCCGGTGTCGTCAAACTTTTTCTGGTAGTCCTCCAGCAAGGCCTGGCTGAATCCGTCTATGCTCCGAAGTGGCGCGCGTAAATCGTGGGAAACGGAATAACTAAACGACTCCAGCTCTTTATTGGCTGATTCCAGGGACTGGTTGATGAAAGCAACTTTTTGATTGCTGGCGTTGAGATCCTCCACGATGCTCAGCAGGGCCAATTGGCTATTACGCAGATCACTGGTTCGACTGAGCACCTTCTTTTCCAGTTCCATGTTCAAGCCGATAATTTCCTCTTCCCCCCGTTTGCGGTCATTGATGTCGATGATGAAACCTTCAAAATAATTCGCGCCGGACTGGTTTTCGGTAAGTCTTGCATTGATAGCCGCCCAAAAGGTCGTGCCGTCCTTGCGGCGCATTTGACATTCAAATTCCTTCAGGTATCCCTTTTCCCTGAGAACGTTGGTTGCTTTTTTCCTTTCAGCAGGATTTGCGTACAATTGGCCGGCAATATCGTTAACCGCTCCGATAATTTCCTCAGGACATTCGTAGCCGAATGTTTTAGCAAGGACCATATTAGCGCTGATTAACTTGCCTTCCGGGGTCATCTGAAAAATTCCCTCCATCGAATTCTCAAACATATTTCTATATTGCCGTTCACTTTCTTTCAGCGCCTTTTCCGCGCGCTTGCGCTCGGTGATGTCCTGCCCTTGAGCTATCGTTGCAACAATCTCTTTTCCTTCTTTATTTAAAATATTTGCGGAATTCCAAAGAGCCACCCGGATTTCCCCGTCTTTTCGTTTAATCGGGATTTCAACCGATTCCCATAATTCACCAACTGAGGCACGGGCAATCTTACGGAGCGATTCGTCACGGCTCTCCTGCGGAAATAGTATTTGCAATTCATTACCCACCGTCTCATTGCCCGAGTAACCGGTAAGCCTCTGAAATGCGTGATTGAATCTGGTAATTTTGCCCTGCTTATCCCATGTTATGATTGGCGCATTTGCATAATCAATCAAGCTATTAAGATAGCCACTGGTTTCGCGAAGTGCCTCCTCGGCCTCCTTGCGCTCAGTAATGTCATTAATGCTGGCCAGGATGCATTTTTCATTGTTGATCATAACAATCTCTGCCGAGAAAAGCCCCGTACCCTTCTCCCCCGATTTTTTCCGGAATTGAAATTCGCGCTCATGCACCTTGCCCTTGCTGGCTAACTCTTCGATCACGGAAGCGCGCTCTTCGTCTTTGTCCCACAGATGCAAAGCAGGTGTTGTTTTTCCCCTTATATCCGCCAATTTGTATCCGGAGATGTTCAGAAAGCCATCATTGACTTCGATAATCTGTCCGTCGAAAAGCCTTGTAATGGCAATAGCATGCGATGATGAATGAAACGCTTTGGCAAATTTTTCTTCCTGCGTTGCGATCTCCATCATCAGGCGCTTGTTGAACATCAGCGCCAGGGTATACGTCAGAAGAATGAACAGCATTTGATAAGCGACCATCGCCAGTGGTTCAAATACGCCGGGCTGAAAATAATCGTTGCTTACATGTTGCGTAGTGGAAAGTTCGGCAATCCGAAGCACACTTATCACGCAGTAACCCGCGAAAACAATACCCACGCCCCAAGTCAACTGGCGTATGCCGGGTTCAACTCGATACAACAGGAGCCACGCGCATTGAAAACAAATAATCAACAAACCCACTGATAGATTGAGATTTCTTGCCGCCAGATTGGGTTGAACAAGTGCAAAATAGGCATGAACAAGGACAAACGCCGCCAGCAGAACATAATTATGAATCTGAGCGCTTTTCTTCCCGACAAAGCGCAAAAGGCCCATATAGCCCAAAAGCGCCCCGGTCATGGACAGGGCATTGGCCAGCACCATAGACATCCAGTCCGGGATGCTGCCGCGTAAAACAACCAGAAAAAGCGCGGACATTTGGGAGGCAAAATCAAAAACAAAAAAGAGCGTGCCTGCAAAACGTTTACGGCTCTGCTGCCACAAAAGAATAATAACCACCAGGCAAACGACATCGGTGACCACATAACTGAAAATTATTGTTCGCATGTCCAGCATAAAAATCCTAATTCGTATCTCGGAATTCGTGAAGCGTATCTCGTGAAGCGCATCTCGTTTTTACGCTTCACGCTCGCGCCCCCTTCAAGGGGGTCACGCTTCACGAGTGACGCTTCACGTGATACGCTTTTCCAGCTCCGCAATCTGTTCTTTGAGTTCGATTATCCTCAACTCCCGGCCCACGAATGCCCGGTTTGTCTCTTCGAGCAGATCAATGGCTTCAGTAAGCTCAGTCGTCCGCTCTTTTATCCTCTGTTCCAAATTTTTATTGAATTTGCTGATTTCTTCGAGCATTGCCTCCCTTTGGGATTCCGCCTGCTTGCGTTCGGTGATGTCCAGGAACCCTCCCTGAACTTTAATGATCTTCCCGGCTTTATCTTTTAAGGGTTTGCCTATTATCCGCACCCAGATCCGCTTGCCATTGGCAGTGATGATCTCCATTTCTTCATCATAGGGAATGCCGTTTTGGGCGCATTGGGTGAATACTTTTGTTATTTTTTCCCGCCACTCCGGCGCATAATAGCTTATCCCCTCTTCCACGAATGGCGAGTGCCCGGCAGGCCTTTCGTGGATGGCCGCCATTTCATCGGACCATGCACAAAGGTTGTCTCTAAGGTCAACACTCCAGCCGCCAAGTTTTGCCGTTTCTCCGGCGATCTTTAAAAGGCCGGCATTTTCTTTAAGACTTTCCTCCGCCCGGTTGCGCTCGGTGATGTCGTTGAACGTGACGACAAGCTTGTCTGACAGTAAGGTGGCGTACAACTCGCAAACGCGCACCGAGCCGTCATGGCAGGAAACCCGGTATTCCCCGGTATTGACCGGTTTGCCGGACAGCCGTGCCGTCTCCAGAAAATGTTTCCACCGGTCGACCACCTCGCGCCGGTACTCGAGATCCGGGTAAGCCAATTCATACCACTCGTGTGCAGTGGGTGCGGTATGTCCGAAAAGATCGAGGGCGCTGCGGCTCCAGTATTCGATATTGTTATCCTGAACATCGACTAAGGCCATGGGAAATGGTGTCGCATCGAGAATAGCGCGGAGTTGTGCGTCGCTGGCCCGCAGTGCTTCCTCTATCCGCTTGCGTTCGGTGATGTCCCGCACGACTCCCTCGATCTTCAGCGGCAGGTTATTCCTATCTTTTACCAAATGAGCGCTAATACTGACCGTGATTTTTTCTCCTGTTTTAGTTTTGGCTTTGATCTGGTAGTTCGAGATAAAATTATTGGTGGCAAATTCTTGAAGATAGACGTTTCGGTCGTCAGGATTTTGCCAGAAATCCGGCACATACCTTCCCCTCAGATTCGCCGCTTGATCGAAACCCAGAATGCGGCTAAATGCTTGATTATGTTCCAGCAGCACTCCGTCCAACGTGACGCTGTAATATCCTTCATCCAGATTGATGACCGTATCGCGGAATTTCCGTTCGCTCTCCCGCAGCGCCTCTTCCGCCCGTTTGCGCTCGGTGATGTCGCGGATATACGCGCCAATTCCCTTTTTACCAACTGCAATGGAGACGGGGAACTTCCTCGTCTCATAGTAGCGACCTCCAATAACTTCTTCGGAGATCAGGAGATCATTCGAAAGCAGCGTTTGTTCATCTGTCTTTCTGCACTCCGCAGCAGCTCTCTTCTCCATCAGATCAAAATCGGTCTTACCGATGATTTCACTTTCTGCTTTGCCGTAGAACTTACATAACATCGGATTTACGATGATATGACGGAAGTTCTCATCTTTCAGAAAAGTCATGTCTGAAGTTGCATCAAGGAATGTCCGAATCCACTGCTCGCTTGGCTGTTGCGTATCGTCTGTTTGAGAGGCCGGCGTTTCTTGCAGGCCAGCATTGTCGGTTTTATTCTTCTTGAGTGTAGATTTTACCTGTTTTTTCATCGTTTCCTCCATTCGTGAAGCGTATCTCGTGAAGCGTCGTTCGTGACCCCCTTGCAGAGGGCGCGAGCGTGAAGCGAAAAAACCGTCACTCGTGAAACGTGAAGAGTGAGATGCGAGATACGAGATACGCTTCACGAACTACGAGATGCGCTTCACGAACTACGAGATGCGATTCACTCTTCACGAGATACGTTTTTCAAGTTCCGCAATCCGTGCCTTCAGCTCCCGCATCCGTAACTCTCGATCCACAAATACTCTATTGATACGCTCCAGTTCGGCGGTTCTGGCCGACAATTCAGCGGTTCTCTCTGCGACGCGTCCTTCGAGTTCTTTATTAAGCAGCCTGAGCTCGTCTTCCACCTCATAGCGCTTCTTTGCAAGTCCCACTATTTCAAGCGCATAGTTAATGTTAGCGGTAACTTCATTAAGCAGGGTTATTTCCTCTTCATTGAAAAAGAACGGATCGACATCGTAAATCGTGAACGCGCCGATTACCTTGTGCTGCAAAACAAGCGGCAGAGAGATGACGGAACGGTAACCCCGCTGTAAGGCATCATCCCGCCAGGGAGCCATGATGGGATCATTGGCTATATCGTTGCAGTAAAAAAGTTTTTTATTACGGATTGCGGTACCGATGGGTCCCCGGCCTTCCGGAATGTCGCTTGTAGAAATTTTCTTGATTTTGGTGAGATAGCCTTCCTCGAAACCTTCCCAGCTTATGGGTTTAACTATATGCTCCTGTTCATCAACCAGACCGATCCAGGCCATCCGGAATTTTCCGTAGAAAACAGCGATGCGGCAAGTTTCGGCAAATACTTTGTTTTGTTCGCGGGTGCGGATAACCATTTGATTGATCTGGCTGATGACCGATAAAACACGGTTGGTTTTTTCTAGTTTTTCTTCTGCCCGCTGCCGCTCAGCTATCTCCTGCTCCAAATTTTTTACCGAGGTATGGGATTGATTCAGTTTAGCCGCCATTTTATTGCTGGAACGGGCCAAATCCGCCAGTTCATCGTCGGCATCCACAGCTATTTGATAATCCAGATTACCATCTCCAATAGCTTCCATTCCATCCGTGAGCATAGCCAGGCGTTTCATCAAGGATTTGTTGAGGTTGGTTGAATTGATGGCGATCACCATGCCGCCACCCACAAAGAAGAAGGCGATCAGGAAAACCCCTATATTTCTTGCCTCTTTCGCTGCCCTTTCGGTTGACTCACGCAGTCTTTCGATGCTATCCATCAAGGCGTAAGCCTTCAGAAATAACTGGCCGGTCAGCCGCGATTCCGCTTCATCAAAAGTAAATCTCATGTCCAAACGGCGATTCTCTCGCTTATGTATCTCCAGTATCGCTGAGAATCCGGAGCGCGTTGCATCAAAGTCCTTCCGCACGTCCTGCAACAAGGCCTTGTCCTCTGCGGTCGAAAGCCTTTCAGCCGCTGTTTCCATTAATTCCCGGAAGGCTTCGGTCTCTGCCTGCCATTGAATGTTCGCCCGTTCTTCCCGATGAAGAAGATAATCGTCCCGCAATGTGATGCGCTCAAAGGCGATGTTCCGCATTTTTAAGACCAGATTTATATTCCGATCGGCTCTTTCATATCCCCAGAATGACAAAGCCAGGAAAAGTATCATGATTATGATAATAACCACGGAGATCAAGCTATCGGTTCTAAGTTTTGTTTTGATCTTCATGTTTTTTCTCGTGTCTCGTGAAGCGTCGTTCGTGAAGCGTATCTCGTATTTCACGCTTCACGAGATGCGCTTCACGAGCTACCGTATGATCCTGACCGCCTCCGGCTTGACTGTCAAAAGCCCATCGACATAAATAAAATCGAGATAATTGGGCATATCCCGGCGCGCCACTAATCGATGTTTTATTGTCCATCGCGTCTGGTCTTCCAAGTTCACCAATAGAGCCTGGTCGAGGATCACCCGGAATGTGAAAATATCCCAGATTTCATCAAGCATGCCTTTGTCCGTTTTTAGAAATTCAGCTACCAGTCGTCGGGATTCTTCGGAATGCTGTTGCACAAATGCTTCAGCCTTGACCAGCGCCCGCAAAACCTTTTTTATCGTTTCAGGATTTTTCTTTACATATTCCTGCGAGGCTACAACGCAGAAGTTTTCCGTGTAGAGTGATTCACCGAAAAATATTATCCCGTTGTTTCCCAATTTTTTCTTCAGTTGGGTCAATGTAGGATTCCATGTCGAGACGGCATCAACTTTTCCCGCACTCAGGGCGTCAGCCATTTCGTCGGGCCTCATATTTAAAATTTTGAGATGTTTTCTATCTACTCCATTAGCAAGCAGGAACGAATCCGCAAAGAAATCTCCCGTAGTGCCCAGGGTAATGCCGATTTTTTTTCCTTTGAGGTCGGAAGGCCTGGTAATTCCGCGGTCCTGCCTGGCTATGATGGCTTCATTTCTATTGGAAGTCTGGATGCTTGCAAGAGTGGTGATCTTCTTGCCGTTCAGGACGGCAAACACGATGGGTGTATCTCCGGCTGTAGCGATATCCGCTTTCCCATCGGTTACCGCCTGGAGTGCCGGTTTGCCAAAGGGATGAGGCTGCGGTGTTGCATTGACACCCTCTTCCTGAAAGTAATCCTTCGCGAAGGCGATGTATATGAGCATTGCATTGGAAGCGGTCGAATACGCTATGGTGATTTTTTCCGGCGGCAAAGCCTGTTTTTGTTGGCATCCGTCAACGGTCAGTGCGATGAGTATAATGGCGGTAAGAACAAAGGTGAAGAGGCGTGGTGCTTGGAAATGAATCATATTATTTCTCCTCCGACAAAACTGGCGGTGAGCAATGATGATGCATTCAGTTTTTTATAGCGGAAGAAAAATCCGTCATTCTTCTCTTCATGATCTGCCCCAGGAAAAGATTATCTCGCTCAAACCGGTTTAAAACAAATTTAAAATTACCCGCTGAACATTACAGATTTTAATATACTAAAGTATGTTAGCAGACAACAAAAGACGGCTGAACAATACGGCGATGCCGTACAAATGTAATGTGATAATAAATACTTTCGGCAATATTGTCAATGTACATTATTGTTCGCTTTTGATAGTCTGCAGAAAAAATGGATTTTTCAGACAGGCAGGATTTTTCGTAAAAACTGGCCGGTAGATGATTCTTCCGTCGCGGCTATTTCTTCCACGGTTCCTGTGGCGATAATATGGCCGCCGCCGGGACCTCCTTCCGGGCCCATATCGATTACATGATCGGCGCATTTAATCACATCCAGATTATGTTCGATGACCACCATGGTATTGCCCATATCCACCAGGCGCTTCAGGACGTCGAGTAATTTCTGAATATCGGCAAAATGCAGTCCGATGGTCGGTTCATCCAGGATGTAAAGGGTGTTGCTGTTGGCTCTCTTGGCCAGTTCCCGCGCCAGTTTGATGCGCTGGGCTTCGCCTCCCGAAAGTGTGGTGGCCGAT
>JANYAF010000200.1 GCA_025355175.1 Deltaproteobacteria bacterium
ATCTTCCCCATTTGCCAACTTGATTTTGAGCTCGCATAAAATATCATTGACAGGTATGTAAGGACGCCGTTCAACAGTTTTGTTTGTTGTTCGACCCAACTGACAATAAATGCAATCGTATGTGCAGGTTTTAAACGGAACAAGGTCAATACCAAGAGAACGTCCTAATCGCCGTGATGGAACCGGTCCGTAAATATATTTATAATTGTTAAAACTCATTTCAATCTCCGCAATGCGATTCTCCGCATTTTCTATCTGCACCGCAGCATGTTTTGCCGGTTTCTTCCAAAGAGCAACTCTTTCGCGACTCGCGCATAGTGACACCTGCTGATTTCATAATAAAACCACTGCCGCCGCTGACCAGTCTTTGGACTTCTTCCCCGCATTCGGGACATTTCTTGATAGGCGCGTCTTTCATGCTTTGTTGTTTTTCGAATTGCATACCGCACCGGCTGCATTCATATTCATAAGTGGGCATAATTTATTTTCACTCCTGTTTTTTCGAAAGATGTCACTTTTTCGATGAGACTATGAAAAAGACCGCGATATTCCGGTAACGCATCGACCATAAGAGTTCCCCTTGAATAGCTCTCCGCGATCCGCCTGTCATCAGGTATTTCCAGCAAAATGGGGATATTTTCTTTTTCGCAATAATCGTGAACACGATCATCCCCGCTGCCCATGCGATTGACGATAACACCAAAGGGAATTTTAAGCGCCCGCACCATATCGACAGCAAGCATCAGATCGTTAAGTCCAAACGGCGTTGGTTCCGTAACCAGTAAAACCATGTCGGTATCTCGAATGGTGGCAATGACCGGGCAGGATGTTCCCGGTGGAGCATCCAGAATAGCCGGTAAATTATTTTGCAGGCATTTTTTAACTTCTCGAATCAGCGGCGGGGCCATGGCCACACCAACATCCAGGCGCCCGCCAATAAGAGTAATGTTTCCCGACTCCATCGTTTCGACCATACCGATGCGCCTGCCTATCTCCGTGATGGCTTTTGTAGGACAGACCAGCGTGCAACCGCCACAGCCATGACACATCTCCGGGAAGATCAGCGGAGTCGTTCCAAACGTAACAATGGCATTGTAGGCGCAAAATTTTCCGCATTCGCAACAACCGTTGCACAGGGCTTCATCTACGTGTGGAACCGGAATTTTGACAATTTCCTCTTTGACCTTTTTGCCCTTAAGAAACAGATGCGCGTTGGGCTCTTCCACATCACAGTCCAGAAGCTGTACCTTTGTGCCTAGCGTGCGTGCCAGATTGACGGAAACGGTGGTCTTGCCGGTTCCTCCCTTGCCCGAAGCAATGGCGATCTTCATGGAATACCTCCCTGATTCGCACAATGGCAGCGATTGTCGTTTCCATTTTCTTTTTTAATCCAAAGTAAAGGAAAAACGATGTCACTGGTGCAGCAGGGAATCCATACCGCTAAAAACAGAAAGACCGCCACCAAAATGGTAGTGACGACATCGACGGATGTGCCCAAGGCCATCAGAATATGAAACAGCGATGCCCAGGTACTCAAAAAAACATGAACAGCATGGGAGAATTTTGTTTTCGGTTTTAAGTATCCTAACGCTATCCCGGCGAACGCCAGAGGATTTACCAACCACCATTTTTCGATAAAGCCTAAATGAATGCCGCGATAGGGCAGATCGAGCAGCCATTCACCGGCAAAAGGAATGAGAGAGTCACTGAGGGTCGCGATGCCCACAGAACCCAAATATCCGACGATTAGAGTGCGCCAAATCTCTCCCTTCGAATGCATCCTGTACATGGCGGTAGTCACTAAAGCACTGACCATAACGTGCAGTGGATGGAGTGTCCAAAATAGCGTGGAAGAAATATCCCTGGGTATCTGGAATTGAATAAAAGCGGCCATAATGACGATGCCAGTTACGGTACCGAAGGCCGTGAAGGGTGAGTGATCTTTGAGTTCATGGGCAATAATGTTGATATTCATAAACTATTTATTATAGCCCCGCTTTCCCCGTCTTTGAGCCGTCTGCTCGTCCACCTCGTCCTGCCAGCCGCTGCACTTCACGGCGTGCAGATCGAATTTGGCCGTATAGGGCTTGATATCCAGCAGCGGCGTGCCATCCAGAATATCAACACCGTCCAGATGCAAAATGTTTCCCTCGCGATTGAGCAATTCTACAATGCTCAATCCGATGGCGTTGGGGCGGTATGGCGTCCGGGTTGAAAACACGCCACGTTCAATATCCTGCAGAAAAGGTTTTACGAGTAATTTAACCTGATGTGACTTATGGAAATGGTAGATCAGGTAAATGTGCGAAAACCCTTCCATGTCTTGCAGGCCTGCGGCGAATTCCGGGAATATCTCGGCCTGCCCCTTGCAGCCTTTGGCATAAACAGACTGAATGGGCGTATTCTCGGCGATTGTATGTTCGCTGTGAATAATCCCAATAGATCTGTAGGTGAACGTTTCTGTCATGCCCAGTGTCCATCAACGTCGGCGTATGCTGCTTCAGCTAGTTTGCCGCTGCGATATTGTTCGAGAGCTTCTGTCACGGTTGCAGCGGGAGTGTTATAAATTTTAATGTTTGCTGCCTTAAGCACGATGAATGCTTTCGGACCGCAATGCCCTGTGACAAGCGCCTTTACGCCCAGACGGGCAACGGTTTGCGCGGACTGAATGCCGGCGCCTTGAGCAGCATTCAAGTTCTGCTCATTATCGACGATTTCGAAGGTGTTAGCCTCCATGTCATAGATGAGAAATTTAGGCGCTCGTCCAAAACGGTTGTCGAGCGGTGCGCTTAGATCATTTCCTGATGTTGTCAATGCTATTTTCATATAGTCCTTTCTTTTGTTGGCCTTAGTTATAAGATTTCATTAACTCGCGGGATTCAGTCATAAGGTGTGAGGCGAGTTCTTCCATATCCGTTTGTTTCCAAAAGGGTAGCCTGCGGTGAGCCTCCAGATATTTAAGCGGAATAGGGTGAGTCCCAACGACCACAGGCCGCTTAAACTGCTCTTCAATAAAAACTTTAAATTGCCGGAGCCGCGGACATGGAGGGTATCCCACCACTAGGCCTGTGGCCAGATGGACGGCGTCACATCCGTTTTTTAAAAATTCCACAGGCACATACTCCACATTTCCGCCCGGACAACCGCCACAAGACGAGTATCCCACGATTTCTACCGTTTCATCCGGTGCATACCTGGCAAAACCACCGTGACGCTCGCGCAATGCCCTGAAGCATTTCCCTCCACCGCAATTGCTGTAGCGGGCACAGATGATAAGTCCTATCTTCATTATTACTTCCTTGTCTGAACGATTGGGGAAAGCGGTTTTCAAGGCCGATCCGTTTCCCGCTTTCATTTAGTTGGCGACGACAGCGCGAAGCGGTGACTATCGCGCCATCGTCGCCGGGCATGAATTAAACCCATGCCGCTTTTTGAAATTTAGACGAACAAGAATTATTTTTTAGGATTTAGCATTAAGCTCGTCCAAACGTTTCTTGATCGCGTCCATTTCAGATTGCAAAGCTTCGGCCTGATAATGAAGTTCTTGCTTTTCCATCTCTGGGTCGGCCTTTGGAAAAGGCGCTGCCATATTGCCAAACCCCGCACGACCCGGCACACCGGTGGCGAAAAAGCGGTTGCGCCGTCTAAATCCGCCGCCGCGTCCGCCGAAACCAACTCCACGTCCAAAACCCATCCCCAAACCGCGCCCTCCGGCATTATTTGTGTATTCAGGCATTCCAAAACCAGCACAATATCCGGCCCCACGGCCAGTGATTGGTCCCATTCCCATGGGGCCTGTTGCATCTCCTCTTGGCATAATACAAATCCTCCTTTTTTATCTATTCACGAATCATTGCCGTGCCGCATTGCGGACATTTTAACTGCATGCAAGGTACTCCTCGCTCATGCGGTTGGCGATGATTACATTGCGGGCATAAGCAAGTACCTACAGCGCCTCCTGCAACCGGTCCACCCTTGCGTCCCCGGCCGCCGCCCTGTCCCTGACCACTTCCCGGTATTCTTCCGCTGCGTTTTGTCCCATTCATTGGCTTTCCCTCCCTTATATTTAATCGCTTTCTTTTTCCCTTATCGTCGGCCGCGATAACCTGTATCCGTTTTAATGAGACCCATATTTCAGAAACGAATAACCTAAAGGTCACTATAGGTGCACTGAAATTTGAAGGTCGAATTATCCCCGAGGCGAAGTACCCTGAAGGGCATCTACGACAGAGCGGGATAAAGTTGGGTCTAATTCCCCGCCCCTTGGGGCGCAAGTTCCTTTGCATACCCCGCTGCTTGCGGCGGGGTTGTTCATTTTATCCCTTAGAAAACAAAGACGGCTGCCGCCAGAACGGTGGTATGGTCTTTTGTTTTCAGAACGCAGGATTGCGTGATGTTCCTCGTGCCGACAATCTTGCCGCTGATTTTAAACAATTCCTTTTTTTCATCCCAGCTTTCATCTACATTGAAGTCGATACCCAGCGTGGAAGCCAGCATCGCCGCTGCCAAATCCTCCGCATAATCGCCTGTCTGACGTTCCGTGTAACCGAAGGCGTGGTGTTCACTGATATAACCGTAGGCTTTCTTATCAACGGGAATTGCGCAGCCGACTGACGCTGAAATCAGCCGCTTGGGTTCATCACTGCAACAGCGGCTCATGACACAGAATGTGATGGCCCCAGGTTGCATTTTTTTTAAGCCTGCCATCCGCGAGATGATGCGACAGCCCGGCGGCATAATGCTGGAGACCTGCACCAGATTGCATTTTTCAATACCCGCGTCACGCAGTGCCAGTTCAAATGAATGAAGCTGCTCGCGGTGCGTGCCGACCCCTTTGGTAAAGAATAACTTTTTCGGAATAAACTGGTTCAATGTTTTTGTCTCCGCTATAATATTCTGAATTTAAAATTTAACTAACCGGCCAATCCGCAAAAGAGGTTACGCCGCTTACCGCCAACCACCTTGCCTACTTCTGTTTCGCCGCCGCCCCGCGCACTCGCTCCTGCGGCAACCGGGCATTGCAAATACCGCGGAACTTATTCTGCCGCTTTGATAGGCGGCTATGACATCTTCCAGCAGGCCACGGACAAACGGATAAACTACAATGCCCGCCGAGGATATCGACGATTCCAGAGGCCGGGAAATAGCGCCGCAAATCAAGACATCGACTCCCTTTTCCTTGAGTTGGGTTGTCCGGACTGCCGCATCGGCATTGCTGAGCTTTACCAGCGTGCGTTTTTTTCCGGTTGCTTCGTCCTCATCGATAATCAACAGCTGTTCTGCTGCGTCAAAAACGGTGGAGATAGAATCTTTGAATATCGACAGGGCGATCTTCATACAACCGTCCTTCTTGATTTCGTATTTCTAAGAATTGCGTTCATGCAGGAAGACATTGCAAACCTGATGCCAAAGGGTATAATTATTTATTATGCTAGTTATAACAATAAGATGTAATGATGAGTAATGTGGGCAAAGTATCATCATGGTTGCGTAAAAGCGACAAGTGCTGCGACAGTGTCGCAATAGTGCGACCTATATTTATGTTATGACGGAAGTGAAATACCCAGGGCTTTAATCTTTCGATACAGCGTGCTTTTGTGCATGCCCAGTTGTCGGGCTGTTTTCAGGCGATTCCAGTTGTTTTGTTTGAGGGCTTTGATCAGATAGGCTGATTGCACAGCGCGCAGAGGTGGAGCATCGGTACCGGTATTGTCTGCAATCCCCACAAACAGCGATTCCGGCAGGTGCTTCTTTTCAATGAAGCCCGTTTTGCATATAATAAAAGCCCGTTCGATGATGTTAGCCAATTCACGGATATTGCCCGGGTAGTTGTAGGCCATCATAATAGACATAGCCTCGTTGCTTACGCCATTGATATCTTTTTTTTGAAGTGTGTTGAAGCGGGCGATGAAATGTTCGATCAGCAGCGGAATGTCTTCCATGCGCTCGCGTAGCGGCGGCAGCGTCATTTTGAAGACATTAATCCGGTAGAAGAGATCTTCCCGGAAGCGGCCCTGCCGGATGAGTTCTTCAAGATTTTTGT
>JANYAF010000238.1 GCA_025355175.1 Deltaproteobacteria bacterium
GCAACATCATTGTGAACCTGGGACGCGCTGAAGGCGTGGTGCCCCCCGCGGAGCAGATTCACCGCGAAACCTACAAACGCGGCGAACGCATCCGGACGTATCTCTTTGAAGTGAAAAAAAACACGAAAGGGGCGCAGATTATTCTGTCGCGTACCCATCCCGCTTTCCTCAAGGCGCTTTTTGAAGTGGAAGTGCCGGAAATTTCCGAAGGGCTCATTGACATTGTCAGCGTAGCCCGCGAGCCGGGCAAGCGTGGCAAAATCGCTGTGAGGGCCAAGGACAAGGACATTGATCCTGTGGGCGCCTGCGTGGGCATGAGAGGCTCACGTGTGCAAAGCGTTGTGCAGGAATTGCGCGGCGAAAAAATTGATATTATTCCCTACACGGAAGATGCGGCCAAGTTTGTCTCGAGCGCCCTGTCTCCCGCCAAGGTCAATCGCGTGTTTGTCGATGAAGAAAACCGTGCGATGACGGTGATTGTTCCCGATGACCAGTTATCGCTGGCCATTGGGAAAAACGGTCAGAACGTTCGGCTTGCGGTCAAACTAACCGGTTGGAAAATCGACGTGAAGAGTGAAACCATGGCTGCTGAAAAGGACGATGATGGGCATAAGGCGCTGACTAAAATCCCCGGTATCGGACCGGCGATAGCGGAAAAGCTTTTTGCCCAGGGCATTAAAAGTATCGCGATGCTGGCGGCGATGGAGCCGGAATCGCTTTCCGAGATTCCCGGTGTCGGCGAAAAGACAAGCAAGGAATGGATTGAAGAAGCCATCAGGCTTTTGGACGAGGAAACGAGTGATAGTAAAAAAGAATAATTTTTTTCAGGGACCCAATATTTAACTTGAGGGAGTTTCGGGAATGGCGAAAAAGCGAGTTCACGAGTTGGCCAAGGAACTAGGTTTGGAGAATAAGGATCTGATTTCTCATCTGGAACGGTTAGGCATTACAGTCAAATCTCATGCCAGCACTTTGGAAGATAACGAGATCGAAAGAGTCAAGGAAGACTTACAGGCCACGTCGCCGCGGCAAATTGTGGAAGAAAGAATTAAAACCACGGTCATTCGCCGCCGCGCGGTGCGGACGCCGGTCGAGGCTGCCCCTGCCGAGGAAGTCCTTGAGGAAGAAGAAGAAAAACAGGTGGTCGAAAAAGCCACGCCGTCTGTCTCTCCGAAAAAGGAGACAGACCCTGCCGCGACCGAAACAACCGAAGCTAAAAAGGCAAAAACAGAACCGCCGGCCATACAGCTGGTCGCCTCTGTTGCGGAAGCCAAAAAGGAAGAGCCGCTTGCCGCTGAGGGAACAACGCCGCCCGTCAAGGGAGTCCAGCCTGCTGAACCAATGCCGGGAAAAAAGCCTGTGCAACCGGCGCCTTTGGCTGTGCCGGAAAAACCCAAACAGCTGCCGGTGATTATTCCGGTAAGGCCGCCGATGATGTCCCGACATAAAATTACCAGGCCGGATGAAAAAAAGGAAAGTCCGGCCAGAGTTCCCCTGAAGCCGGGCGAAAGACTCGTTACACCGCCGCCGGAAAAAATCATCAAAAGAGAATTCGAAAAACCCAAGAAAAAAGGTAAAGGGCCGGTCGAAGTCTTGATTGAGGATGACAAAGAAGTCCCGCGCCGCAAAGTTTTAGAGAAGAAAATTGAAAAGAAGTTAAAAAAAGTCGATGAAGACAGGGAAGTGATGTTCGGCAAATGGCGGGAAGAGAAAAAAGCCGCTCCCGTCAAAATGAAGAAAACCGAAATCACGGTGCCCAAGGCCATCAAAAGGCGCATTCGTGTGGGGGAAACGATCACCACCGGCGAACTGGCCAAACGAATGGGTGTCAAGGCCGGCGAAGTAATCAACAAGCTGATGGGGATGGGCGTCATGGCCACGATCAATCAGTCCATCGATTTTGATATTATCACACTCGTTGCTTCCGAATTCAGTTTTCAGGTGGAAAAGGCGGAGGTGGAATTTGAAGACACGATGTTGAAGCCTCAATCCTCTGAAGAAAATCTCAAGCCGCGAGCCCCGATCGTTACGATTATGGGTCACGTCGATCACGGCAAGACATCGCTTCTGGATGCGATCCGCCAAACCAATGTCATTGACGGCGAGGCGGGCGGCATCACGCAGGCCATTGGCGCGTATCATGTGCACATCAACTTTCGTGACATTGTTTTTCTGGATACACCGGGCCATGAGGCCTTTACCGCCATGCGCGCGCGCGGCGCTCAGGTGACGGACATCGTGGTGCTGGTGGTGGCCGCGGACGACGGCGTCATGGGCCAAACCATTGAAGCCATCAACCACTCCAAGGTGGCCGGTGTGCCCATCATCGTGGCGATTAATAAAATAGACAAGCCGGGCGCCGACCCTGAAAAAATCAAGCAGTCGCTGACCGAGCACGGCCTGTTGTCCGAGCAGTGGGGCGGCGAAACAATTTTCTGCGAAGTATCCGCCAAGAAAAAAATCGGTATTGAAGAGCTATTGGAAATGATTCTTCTGCAAGCCGACGTACTGGAACTCAAGGCCGATCCCGATGTGTCCGCACGCGGTATTATTATCGAAGCAAAACTGGATCGCGGCCGCGGCCCGGTAGCGACCGTTCTGATTCAACAGGGGACGTTACGCGAGGGTGACGCCTTTGTCTCCAAAACAGAATTTGGCCGTGTCCGCGCGATGAACAATGATCAGGGACGGCGCGTCAAGGAAGCCGGGCCCGCCATGCCGGTAGAAGTCATCGGATTTTCCAGCGTGCCCCAGACGGGTGCGGAATTCGTTTGTGTGGAAGATGAAAAGAAGGCGCGCAATATCGCTGAATACTGGATCAGAAAAGCCAGGGAAAAAGAGCTCTCCGCTTCCTCCAAAATCACCCTGGAGCAGTTGTATCAGAAGATCAAAGAGGGTGTGAAGGATTTGAACGTCATTATTAAGGCCGACGTGCAGGGTTCCATCGAAGCGATTTCCGACGCTCTCCATAAGCTTTCCACAGAAGATGTTCAGATGAAAGTGATTCACAGTTCGACGGGAGCCATCAGTGAAACAGATGTGATGCTGGCTTCTGCGTCCAACGCGATCATTATCGGATTTAACGTTCGACCGGATGTTCGGGTGAGTGAACTGGCGGCCCAGGAAGGCGTGGAAATCAAACTCTATGATATTATCTATAATGTTATAGCTGATGTGCGCGCCGCGATGGAAGGCCTCCTCGATCCGGAATACAAAGAGGTGGTCCAGGGACGGGCTGAAGTCCGCGAGCTCTTCAAGGTGCCCAAAGTCGGCATCATTGCCGGTTGCCATGTGATCGACGGCAAAATAGCACGCTCAGCCGGTGTTAAACTGGTACGCGATAGTGTGGTCGTTTTTGACGGTAAAATCCTTTCCCTGCGGCGCTTTAAAGACGACGCCAAGGAAGTACAGACCGGTTTCGACTGTGGTATCGGCATTGAAGGCTATAATGACATTCGTGTGGGGGACGTCATTGAGGCGTATATCATCGAGACGCTGGAAAGAAAATTATAGGGGTTTCGAATTTTCTCGAAGCCGCGGATTGGGAATCAGGCAAGTACGATGAATTTTAAAAGGGCGGATAGAGTAGGCGAATTGATTCTGGCGGAAATGTCCGATATTCTGCTCAAAGTTATTAAAGATCCCCGCCTGCACGCGGTAACGATCACGGCGGTCAAAATGACGGATGATCTGCGCAACGCCAGGATTTATTTTGTCGAAATGGGCAAAGACGAATTAAACGAAGAGATTCAGTCGGCCTTGAGTAAAGCCAAAGGCTTTGTGCGGCGGGAGTTGGGCCATCGCCTGCAGCTCCGCTTAGTGCCGGATATTGTTTTTGTGCATGACAAGTCGTTCGGCTACGGCAACCGTATTGAAAAACTGCTCGCCGAGATCGCTAAACAGGAAGAAGTTAATGATTAAAGAAATACTTGCAGCAATTGATCAAGGAGAAAAATTTTTAATTACCGCACATGTTCGATTGGATGGAGACGCGCTGGGTTCGGAACTGGCGCTGTATTTGATGTTAAAGGATCTAGGCAAGGAAGCGGTGATTTGCAATCAGGATGCCACGCCTGAGCACTACCGGTTTCTGCCGGCGGCTGAGCGTATTGTTCATGAACTGGAGAATATCGAGCAATACGATGTCGCTTTTATTCTCGATTGTTCCGAATTGGACCGCGTGGGCAAAATTTCCGGGGACATTGTCCGGGTTAAGACATTGATTAATATTGATCACCATGTGTCCAATGGCGGATTTTGTCAATTGAGGCTGCTGGATCCGAAGGCCAGCTCCACAGGTGAACTCCTCTACCGTTTGATGCGCAAGATGCACGTGAAGATGACGAAAGATATCTGTACGAACCTGTACGCGGCCATTCTAACGGATACGGGCGGTTTCCGCTATTCCAGCACGCATCAGGAAACGCTCCGGGCCGCAGGCGATCTGGTGGAAGGCGGCGCCAGCCCGCAGTGGATTTCCGAAAATATTTATGAAAGCGACCCGCCGGTGAAACTTCAGTTGTTGTCCAGAGTTCTGGAAACATTGACACTGGATATGAAAACCAAAACCGCATCACTGGTGGTTACTCAGCAACATTTGCAAGATACAGGCGCGATGATGGAACACACGGACGGCTTTATTGATGTTCCCCGGACGGTTAAAGGGATTGACATCGCGATGCTCTACACGCAAACGGAGGGGAACCACTTCAAACTGAGCCTGCGTTCTAAGGGCAAGGTCAACGTGGAAAAAATCGCTCGAAAATTCGGCGGCGGGGGACATATCAATGCGGCGGCCTGCAGGGTCGAGGGCAATATTGATGAGATCAAGCGGCGGGTGCTGGAAGCGGTCAGGGAATTATAGACGCTTATGGACGGTATTGTGGTGATTGACAAACCGGCAGGGTATACGTCCCACGATGTCGTGAGTGAAATCAAAAAAATTCTGGGCGCCCGAAAAGCAGGACATACCGGAACGCTGGACCCGCTGGCAACAGGTGTTTTGCCGGTCTGTATTAATGAGGCAACAAAACTGGCGCAGTTTTTGTTGGCGGAAAAGAAAACCTATTTGGCGACCATGTTGTTGGGGATTCGGACGGATACGCAGGATACCGAAGGGAAGGTAACTGAAAAATCGGACAGGGTTGCTTCCGAAGAAGATATTCGGGAGGCGCTCAGGCGAATGATGGGTAAGATACAACAAGTTCCGCCCGCTTATTCGGCACTGAAGCTCAAAGGCAAGCCTTTGTACAAGTATGCCCGTGCAGGGGAGTTTCCTGAAATATCGGCGAGGAACGTGGAGATATTCAGTTTGAACGTGAGGGATATTTCCTTTCCTTACGTGACGTTTGATATTTCCTGTTCCAAGGGCACGTACATCCGGACCGTCTGCTCCGATGTCGGTAATGTGTTAGGTTGCGGGGCGTGTTTATCCGGTTTGCGCAGACTCCGGAGTGGCTTTTTTACCGAAGACATGGCTATATCTCTGGACAATAAAGCTCTGGCGGAGAAAAAAAAGGAATTGCTGTTTAAAATGTTGCCGATGGCAAAAGCCCTGCCCTCGTTTGCCGCCATTGAAGTCAGCGAATCGCTGGCCGACAAACTGCGTGCAGGATTTCAGCCGGATGTGGAAATGGTGCGGCAAAATGTTCTTCCTTTTCTTGCGGCGGGAGATATGATAAAACTCATTACCACCGGTGGTCATTTGGTGGCGGTGGCCCAAATGCAGATGCCGGCGAGTGAGATGGCTAATCAGGATGGAAGAACCCCGGCGGCCAGGATACTCAGGGTATTTAAAAGCACAAATAAATGAACAACTGAAATAAACAAGGAATGAATAGGGAGGAAAGAAGCGTGTTAACTTTGGAAAACAGAAAAACATTAATCGAGGGCTACCGGCTTCACGAGAAAGATACCGGTTCGCCGGAAGTACAGATTGCTCTTTTGAGCGCCAGAATTGAATATCTGACTGAGCACTTTAAGGCGCATCAGAAAGATCATCACTCACGGCGCGGTCTGTTGAAGCTCGTCGGCCAGAGAAGAAGATTGCTCAATTACATCAAAACAGATGATGTGGAGCGTTACAGAAACATAATCAAACGTTTGGGTCTCAGGAAATAACAAGAGCCATTCAAGGGCGGAAGGCAAAAGTGTAACCGATTGGACAAGTATTGATCAATACCTGCGTCAATCGGCTTTTGCGTTTCGCCCTTGAAGTTCCTGTTCCAGGCAACAACCAAAAGAAGGTGGAGGGAATTAATGAGTAACGTATTTAGTACGGATTTTGCGGGGCGTAATTTTTTAATTAAGGCCAATTACGTGGCCGCGCAGGCGGACGGCTCAGCGCTGGTTTATTACGGCGATACGGTCGTGCTGGTGACAGCGGTCTCTTTAAAGAGCGTCAGGGAAGGCGTGGATTTTTTGCCGCTGACGGTGGACTATCAGGAAAAGACATTTGCGGCCGGAAAAATTCCCGGCGGCTTTTTTAAAAGAGAGGGGCGAAACAATGAACGCGAAGTTTTAACGTCACGTATCATTGATCGGGCGATTCGTCCCTTGTTTCCCAAGGGATATTATTCGGAAACACAGATTGTGGCCACGGTGCTGTCCGTGGATAAGGAAAACGACTCGGATGTCGCGGCGATGATCGGCGCTTCCGCTGCTCTGGAAATGTCCGATGCCCCGTTTAAAGGACCGATTGCCGGTGTGCGCGTCGGTCGGATTGGAGGCGAACTGGTTGCCAATGCCTCGGCGGAAAAAATGCAGGAAAGCGAGATGAACCTTTTCCTGGTGGGACGTAAAGTCACACCAGGTCGTGCAGGCCGTCCATATGACGTCGAACTGGTGATGATGGAAGGCGAAGCCAAAGAGGTTGCGGAAGACATTATTGTCGATGCCATCAATTTTGGACTGGAAGCTGTCCGTCCGGTTATTGATTTGCAGGATAAGATGCGTGCGGAGGTTGGCAAAGCTAAGAGACCGGCGGTAGAAGCGGAACCCGATGAGGAACTCATCGCGCGTGTACGTGCGGAAGCTCTACCCGGTTTAAAGGAAGGTTACAGCCTGCCGCGTAAGTTGGAACGCTACAACAAGTTGGGTGATGTTCGAGCAGCCGTTATCAAAAGCATTGGCGATGGAGATGCGGCACTGAGTAAAAAAGTTGCGGCGATTATCGAACATCTGGAATCCCGAATTCTTCGGGATATGATTCTTCAGGAAAAGAAGAGAATCGACGGCCGGTCTTCGACCGATATTCGTCCGATCAGTTCGGAAGTAGGTGTGTTGCCTCGTGCTCATGGTTCGGCCTTGTTTAACCGCGGTGAAACGCAGGCGCTGGCCGTGCTCACCTTGGGCACTTCCGCCGATGAGCAGCGGATGGACTATATCGCCGGTGAAGAACGGAGATCGTTCATGCTGCATTATAATTTTCCGCCCTACAGCGTGGGTGAAGCTAAATCGTTGCGCAGCCCCGGCCGGAGAGAAATTGGCCACGGCGCGCTGGCGCGTAAGGCGCTGATTCCCATCCTGCCGTCTGCTGAAACGTTTCCCTATACCATCCGTATTGTATCGGAAATTCTGTCGTCTAACGGGTCATCATCCATGGCAACCGTCTGCGGCGGCATCCTGTCTTTAATGGATGGCGGGGTCCCGGTGAAGGATATTGTTGCGGGCATCGCTATGGGGCTTTTGAAAGAAGGGGAAGAAGTTGTTATTTTATCAGACATCCTTGGCGATGAGGACCATGCCGGCGACATGGATTTCAAAGTCTGTGGCACGGAAAAAGGTGTCACCGCCATGCAGATGGACATTAAAATCGACGGTCTGACGGAAGATATTCTGCGCAAGGCTCTGGCGCAGGCTCGTGAAGGCCGCATCCATATCATCGGGAAGATCCGCGAGACGATGACCGCGCCCCGCGGAGATATTTCACTTTACGCCCCGCGCATTACGACCGTTAAGGTGAAGGCAGATCAGGTTCGCACGGTGATCGGGTCCGGCGGCAAGAATATCCGCCAGATCATCAGCGAAACCGGTGTGACCATCGATGTGGAAGACGACGGGACTGTGACCATCGCTTCCTCCGATGCCGAAGCGGCCGCCCGTGCCGTGGCGATGGTGAAGTGGCTGACCGAGGAAGCGGAAATCGGAAAGATTTACCGCGGTACCGTAAAGAAAATTGTTGATTTTGGCGCGTTTGTCGAAATTCTGCCCGGAACGGAAGGTTTGCTGCATATCTCACAGATTGCCAAGGAGCGAATTGCCAAAGTGACGGATGTCCTGCAGGAAGGCGACGAAGTCATGGTCAAAGTGCTGGAAGTGGATAAAACGGGCAAGATTCGTCTCAGCCGCAAAGAAGCGCTGGACGCTGAAGTAAAATAGTTCATCTATTCCGTGTCCGCAAAAAAGCGGACACGGAATAGATTCTTTCATTCTCATGGAAAAAATAAAAATTCACATTCAAAAAATCGCGGGTAACGAGGATATTCCTCTGCCTGCATACATGACCGGACAGGCGGCGGGGATGGACATCTTTGCGGCGGTGCCACTCTCTGAAACGATTTTGCCTGGTCAGCGCAAGAAAATCCCGACCGGTATTGCTATTGCCTTGCCCGAAGGATATGAGGCGCAAATCCGTCCGCGCAGCGGTCTGGCGATCCATCAGGGAATCACGCTTCTGAATTCGCCCGGCACGATTGACGCGGATTACCGGGGTGAGATCGCTTTGATTGTTATTAACCATGGCGTTGAGTCTTTTGTAGTTCAAAGAGGTATGCGCCTGGCTCAAATGGTGATCCAGAGAGTTTGCCAGGCCCAATGGGTCGAATCAGCCGAGCTGGATGCAACAACAAGGGGCAACGGAGGCTTTGGGCATACCTGATTGTTTCTAGCTTTTTGCATTTGTCTTTAAACAGTGGTATGAAAAACAAAATCGTATCAATAAGACTGGTTCATGAAAAAACACAAAGTTAAAAAAACATTTCAGGAAATCAATGAGAAGATTAAGCAGGGACGCGCCGTTGTCGTCACCGCTGAAGAAATGATCGATGTCGTGGAAAAGCATGGCGACGTGGAGGCGGCGCGGCGGATTGACGTGGTGACGACCGGAACATTCGGTGCGATGTGTTCGTCTGGCGCTTTTCTGAATTTTGGCCATACCTCTCCGCGCATCCGGGCGTCCAAAGTCTGGTTGAACGACGTGCCGGCCTACGGTGGCATTGCGGCGGTCGATTGTTATTTGGGCGCGACGGAAGTGGTGGAAGGCGATCCGCAAAACAGTATTTATCCCGGCGAGTTCAATTATGGCGGCGGCCATGTAATTGAAGACTTGGTGGCTGGCAACGCCGTGAAGCTAAGAGCTGAGGGCTATGGCACTGATTGCTATCCGTCACGCAAATTTGAAAAGAATATTACCATCAACGATTTAAGGGACGCCGTTTTATTCAATCCGCGTAATGCCTATCAAAACTATAATTGCGCCGTGAACCTGTCGGATACCACCATCTACACCTATATGGGCATGCTGCGCCCACGAATGGCCAACGCGTCCTACGCGACGGCAGGCCAGCTAAGTCCGCTGTTTAACGATCCTTACTATCGCACGATCGGTATCGGCACACGGATTTTTTTAGGCGGGGCGCAGGGTTTTGTTGCCTGGCCGGGCACGCAGCATAATCCCAATGTGGCAAGAGGTCCTAATGGCGTACCCAAAGAGGGTGCAGGCACCATAGCCGTCATTGGTAATTTAAAGGAAATGAGCCCCGAATGGCTGACCGGCGCCAGTATTTTAGGCTACGGTATTTCGCTGTTTGTCGGGATTGGTATCCCCATTCCCATTCTGGATGAAGACATGGCGCGCTTCACCGCAGTGAAAGACGCAGATATTTACGCGCAGGTTTATGATTACAGTATGGACTATCCCAAAGGCAACCCCAAACCTATAGCGGAGGTCACTTATAAAGATCTGCGTAGCGGCGCGATTATCATCGACAATAAAAAAGTCATCACCGCTCCTCTGTCCAGTTATTACAAGGCCAATCAAATTGCCAATATCCTGAAAGACTGGATTGAAAGCGGCAAATTCCTGCTCGGCGAACCGCAACAATGCTTGCCTTCTGTTAATATTTAATTTCCCGAAGATTCTTTCAAAGCGTGTCTCTTTTGCCTTAATCCAGTTTCGACATTGCAATTATATTGATATTAATTAAGATTAAAGAACATTAATGATAATTAACTTTTTTCTTGACATTTTCTTTTGATTATCGTCTTTTAGATACAAACTAAAAGGTGTTACTTTAAATCATTATGGAAAATATCAAGAAAAACAGAGTAAAAAAGTTTAGAGAGTCTATTCCGCTGAGCATTTCTGAACTTGCCCGTAAGGCTGAATTGACGCCGCAAACGATTGCCAAAACGGAAAAGGGTTTACCTACACGAAAGCATTCAGAGTTAAAAGTGGCCAAAGCCTTGCAGAAAGCTTATGAGGAAGTTTTTTCTCAGTAGGGCAAACGGTATTTTTATGATATTTTAGATGGAGGCGTTGCTTGTAAATGAAGATTGGCAGATATTTAGTTGTTTTTTTGTTTTTAATGACTCTTTTAATTACCTTCGGTAATAGGGGGGGTGTTGATAATTATTTGATGGGCAAAAGGCTATCGCAACTGAAAGTGGACAATAATGACCTGGAAAAACAAAACAAGGAACTGGGGGGGAAAATACTTTTATTACGAAGTGATCCGGCATACATTGAGTCTATAGCGCGCAATGAGTTAGGGATGGTAAAAAAAGGAGACGTTGTTTATCGACTGGCAAAATGACGGTAAGCCTTTTTACGTTAAAAATAATATGACGGTGCTTCTATGGATTTAAAAGAGTTATTTACTGGGACAAAGCAACTTGTTGGCTTGGACATCGGTTCAAGCTCTCTAAAACTCGCTGAGATCGTTAGTACATCTCATGGCCATATTCTTAACCGGTTCCTTCAAATGCCCGTTCCTCTCGGAATTATTGTTGATGGTGTTTTGGAGGATGCCAGCGCTTTATCAGCGATTATCAAAGAATTATTCCGTAATTCCGGTTGCAAAGGAAAAGGAATTGTCATCTCTCTCTCCGGTAGTTCTGTTATTGTTAAAAAAGTAACTCTTGCCCAAATGGAAGAGGCGGATCTACGCGATTTAATTCGTGACGAAGCCGGTAAATACCTTCCTTTTGATAACATGGATGATGTGAATTATGATTTCCAGATTCTGGGGGACAATGAGCATAATCCCAGTCAAATGGATATCATTATTGTTGCCGCTAAAAAGACGGATGTCGACGGTTACCTGGATGCGGTTACCGCAGCCGGTCTCACCGTGGCGATCATGGATGTAGATTCTTTTGCGCTGGAAACCATGTATGAAGCCAATTATGCATTTGAAGATAATGAAATCATCGTCATTGTTAATATTGGTGCGAATTTGACCAATATTAATGTCATTAAAGGCGGAATGTCCATCTTCACCAGAGATTTTAATGTCGCAGGAAACGCGATCACTGAAGGTTTGCAGAAAAAATACCACGTGTCGGCGGATGAAGCGGAAAGAATGAAAACAGAAGGTGTTCCCGGTGGTGAGCCGGGCAACATGGATCTGATAAATGCCATTTTAGATTGTGCCGATCCGATATGTTCAGAAATCGAAAGATCCATTGATTACTTCCGTTCAACGTTCGGGGGTGATGATATCAAACATGTTTATCTATCCGGTGGATCGTCAAGAGTTGTCGGTTTAAAAAGCCATTTGTCGCAGAGATTAAATATAGAGACGGAGTTAATCAATCCACTTTTAAAAATCGAATATAACAAGAAAAATATTGATACGGAAAAGCTCGACAGCATCAAAACAATCGGTGCTGTGGCCATTGGGTTGGGTTTAAGGAAAACAGGTGATAAATGATTAAGATTAATCTTTTACCTTACCGTGAAAAAGAAAAAAAAGAAAATCTTTCAAGACAGATAACGATTATTGTGGGTTCATTTATCCTTTTTGTCCTTTGCCTCATCTGGTTGCAGCTCTATATGGCTTCTCAAGTAAAAGGCTTAGAAGCAAAGCTTACGGATTCCAGGCAAATTTTAAAAGTTTTAAATGAAAAAGTCGGCAATTTGGAAAAGTTTAAACAACAAAAAGCTGAGTTGGAGTTAAAACTTGGGGTGATTGGGACGCTGGAAGAAAATCGATTACTACCGGTAAAAACGCTTGATGATTTATCTATGCTGGTCCCGCAAAAAAGCATTTGGCTTACAAAAATTGCACAAAATAATGACAGTCTGCTGATAGAGGGAATTGGCCGTGACAATATTGCCGCTGCTGATTTTATGAAAACCATTGAAAAATTTCCCCCCATCCTGTCGGTCGATTTGGTTTCGTCAAAAAAAGTGGAGATTTCCAGTATAACCTTGCAGCAGTTTATTTTTTCCTGCAAAATGAAAAAGGGCTTTTAAATTATGGCCATCACCATTAACGATATTAAAAAATTGTCTCCACAGGCCAAAGCCCTGATTGTCATTTTAATCGTTTTTATCATCGCTTACCTGTATTACTTTTATTTTTTATCCGATACTTTATCTAAAATGTCAGAGCTTGATAAAGATTATCAGGACATTCAATTACAAATTAAGCAGAAAGAAAAAATAGCGCTGCAATTCGACAAGTATAAAGCTGAAGTCGAGGCGCTGAAGCAAAATTATAAAGTGGCTTTGTTAAAACTTCCCGACCAGCGAGAAATCCCCGGCCTTTTTCATTCTGTCGCGCTGGCGGGCAGGGATGCGGGTATTGAGTTTTTATTGTTTGAGCCGAAAGCTGCTGTGCCTAAAACTCTGGAAAAACCTGACGCCAAAATCTCCCCAATGCTCAAACCTTCCGATCAAAGGAAAGCAGAATCTCAAAAACCGGCTATCGCACCTGCTAAAGCCGCTGATGGAAAAAATACGCCGGCGCCAGAACCTTTTTACGAGGAAATACCGGTAAAAGTGACAGTAACGGGCAATTTTCAAAATATTGTTCACTTTTTTGAAAAAGTAGCCAAATTGCCCCGTATTGTCAATATTTCCGATATTTCGATCGGCGATCGAAAGGATATTAAAGGGCGGGGATATGTTATTACTACATCTTGTACTGTGAAAACGTACATGTTTGTGGATAAAAAAGAGAAGACAAGTGAAAAGAAAAATGAAAAAAATTAAAATTATCATTTTATGCAATTTGCTGATTCTTTTTACGATGGCTTTTTGTGCTGAGGCAAACAAACCATCTCCGCGAACGTCGTTGACAACGCCGGGAACCAGCCAATCGCAACCGCCATCGCCGTCACTGCCGCAGGTTTTACCGACACCGGCTAATGCCTATAGTTACAATCCATTGGGCAAATCTGACCCGTTCAAGCCGTTTATTGATGTGCAAATTACCACTGCAATAAAAGAAAAAACTGTAAAAGTGGTATCCATCTTCCCGTTGCAGAAGGCGGAAGTCGAAAATTTTAAACTGGTCGGGATTATCGGAGACGACAGGCATCGGGTAGCCATGGTGGAAGATTCAACCAAAAAGTTTTATCCGCTTTTTATCGGAACACGCATAGGTCTTCATAACGGGAAAGTAACCGATATCCTGGCAGATCGAGTAACGGTGGATGAGTTGGACGGGGAAAAAGTAAAAAGAATTATTTTGAAACTGCATAAAAATATATAATGAGGTAACGTCATGAAAAAATATTTTTCCAGAATACTCCCTGCTTTCATAATCCTTTGGATTTTTTTATATGCTCCAACCGGGGTAATTACGGATTTAAATGCAGCTCAAAATCAGAATCCCGGCGCTAAAATTGAAACAACAAATGTAGGGTATCTGGAAAATATATTATTTGAGAAGTTATCCGGCCGGGAAAGAATCAGTCTCGTTGTTTCCCAGCAGCCCGTGGTTGCTCCTCCTTCCATTCAATCGGATAATAGCCTGCTGATCAATCTGGAGAATATGTTCGCCCCCGACAACATGCGGGAAACTCTCGGAGGGGGACAGTTGCTTAATGTGACTGGAGTGCGGGTACAACAACAGGCGGCAGAGGGCAAACAATGGATCACTCTGAAAATTAGCCTCAAAGAAAATGTTCCTTATTCCATCAGGCAGGAAGGAAAGATTATTGTCATTGACTTTAATATATCCGGCATAGAAGAAAAATTAAGCAAAGATACCGCAAAATCCAGAGAAATACTGGCTGGCGGCGCTAATGAGATAAACAAACCGGCGCGACGCGAGTCAACAAAAAGATATACGGATAGAATGATATCGCTTGATTTCCAGGATGCGGATATTAAAAGTGTTTTGCGATTAATGTCTGAATACGGGAATATCAGCATCATTTCCGGTGATGATGTTAAGGGCAACGTTACGTTAACCATGAAAAACGTTCCCTGGACTCAGGCCTTGGATTCTATCCTTGATGTGCAGGGCCTTACTAAAAAGCAAATGGGCGATGTCATCAGCGTAATGACTCTGGAAAGAAAGAAAAAAGATGAAAGTGCGAAGAGGTCGGCTGAAGAAGATCAAATTAAAGCGGAAGATGCTCGTAAGGCAAGAGAACTGCAAGTTTTAGTCGAGAAAGGGAAATTGCGCCAAATCCTTATTGAAGCAAAAATTGTGGAAGCATCAGACGAGTTTGTCAGAAATCTGGGAGTCCAATGGGGATTCGGCAACAACTCATCCATTGGATCTTATGGATTAGGTTTATCTGCCGGAACCAATCCAATCACTCAGACCCGTACTCAACAATTACAATATCCAACTGAGATTACAGGAGGCATCAATCCGTTAACGATGGCGGCGGTCAATTTACCGTCTAGCGTGCTTGGGCCGACTTTCGGTCTTGTTTTTGGCGGCGCACGCGGCTTCATTGAAACGCAGTTGTCAGCTCTGGAAGCCACAAGAACAGGTAAAATAATTTCATCGCCCAAAGTCGTGACGATGGACAATGTAAAAGCCGTCATCAAGCAAGGGGATGAGGTTCCATACGTTACCAAGGGAACGAGCGGTAGTGCTGATACGGTGACTTTTAAAGAAGCTTTGTTGAAACTGGAAGTCAAACCGAAAATTACGGATGAAGGCCGGATTTCCATGGAAATTAAGGCGACGAATGACACGCCTGATTATGCCCAGGGCGAGAAGCTTCAAGGTAATCCGCCCATCAGGAAAAATGAAGTGGAATCCAAAATTGTGGTGCAGGACGGAGACACTGT
>JANYAF010000252.1 GCA_025355175.1 Deltaproteobacteria bacterium
CACCGGTCAAGGAGATTCACTTTACCGTCGGATACAGACCTGCGCCCAAAAATTCCGAGCACAATGCCGCAGGCGTAGAAAAGATCGTCCTCAAGGAAAGGGATAAAAAGATGATTGCCGAATGCACGGAAACACTGGCGGATCAGGAGTTAGCCGAGATAGTGAAGCGGGTCATGAAGACGGAAATCAGCCGCCGCAGGCTGCGGGAGGAGAAGCAAGCTCGCTGAAAATGTTTTTCATATCTTGCGTGTATTTTTTCTGTTCTTCGTAAATATAAAGCGGCGTTTCCATTTTCAGTTCTTCTCGTGAACCGCTTCGTCCCTCAACCAAAACAAACTCCGCATCGGACAAAGCGTCGGAAAACACCAGCTTCATTCTTTTGGGTTCAATCTTATTTTTACGAAACAAGACAACCAATTCCACCATTCGCTTCGCCGGGAAAATGGTAAAAACCCGGCCTGGGGGCTTGAGCAGATATTTGGACGCCGAAAGAAAATCCGCGAGCGATCCTTTTATCTCGTGGCGCGCAACCGCTTTTTCCAAAAGAGGATTAATCCGGCCGGAAGACAATTTTCGATAGGGCGGGTTGAAAATAACATTGTCGAACGAATTGGCCGAAAAATTTCTTTTGACTTCCCTTGCATCGCCCAAAACAATTCCGACACGTTTTTCCAGACCATTGAGCTCAACATTCTGACTTGCAAGCTTTGCCTGCCTTTCCTGAATTTCCAGGCCTGTCCAGTGCATTAATGGATAGCGCCTGGCCAGCACCAGCGCAATGACGCCGTTGCCGCAACCCAGATCCATATTGACGGAACGAGACTTCAAGGAAACAAAATGCGCCAGAATGAGTGAATCCAGATTAAAACGGTAGCCGCGTTTGCTCTGGCGGATTTTCAGACTGCCATCCAAAATTTCATCAACGGTTTCTTCGTCCATCAATAGCTGACCCTTTTTATAAGATGATCCGGCGAGTTCCAGTCCAAAAGCCTATTTGCTGATCAGAAAATACAGTTCTCCTTTTTCCTTCAGGGAGCCTGCGGTGGCCTGCGCTTTCGGGCCGAAACCGCAGAACAGATCGACCCGGCCGGGACCTTTGATAGCCGAGCCTTTGTCCTGATTCAGAACAAAACGCGAAAAACTAATTCGCTTTGTCACATTATTTTCATCATCCAGGACAGGTTTACGCAAACGGATATACGCCAAAGCGCCCTCAGGAAAATAATCCGGATCGGTGGCAATCGACCGGTCCGGCGTGACCGGCTGGCCAAGCGATCCAACCGGTTCGCTGTCCACAAATCGGAAGAATATATATCGCTCATTGTAACTGAGAATCTCAAAAAGCTCCTGCTCGTTTTTGCCTTTTAACCAGGTTTTAAAATTGCGGTAGGACGAATCACTCCGTTCGATTTTGTTTTGATCCAACATATTCCTGGTGATGGAGCGGAAAGGCCAACCATTGTTCTGCGCATAACTTACCGAAAGCATTTTCCCGTCTTCCAGCTCGATTTTTCCCGAACCCTGAATGTGCAGAGAATTCAGTTCGACGGGATCCGACACCCAGATCAGTTCGAGGCCTTTGCCTCGCAAAATACCCTCCACATCGATTTCCCGGCGTGTGAAATAGGGAACGGTCTGCCCGTTTTTCTTCCGTCCGATCTTCGTTTCATTTTTGGATACTTTTTCCGTCACAATGTCCGGCGGCGGCCGGTAAAGAGGATATTGATATTTACCTGTCCGAGTCAGCGACCCTGCAAGCAATGGTTCATAATAGCCGGTAAACAGGATTGCGCCATCGCCATTTTCTCCCGGCGCACGGAACACCAGAAATTCCGCGGCAATCTGTTTTTTCTTCTGTTCAAGACTTGTGTTGGACTGAAGGATTTTGCGAAAAGCCATCAGCGATTCCTTCATCTGTTTTGCGACGATCAGTCTGTCCGCGATGTGGAACATCTGATCGCGTCCGGCGCCGTCGTAATAGTTAAGACTGCGGTCAATGGCCAGAACGAGCGACGCGTTCTCCAGATCATCATCAAAGTCCAGATTCTCCGCATCCACTTCTGTAAGTGCGCGGTCGAGCGGCGGTGCTCCGGGCTTATACGTTACTTTTCGCGTACAACCATTTAAAGCGACAACGACCATCAACAGCAGGAGGAAAACGCTTAGCGCATATTTCATAGTTCGATAATCATCGCGACTTCGTCGCAGTAATCGGGATATTTGGAGCAGCGGAAACAGTCCGCCCAGATTTTTTCCGGCAGTGTGGAACGGTCCACCTCCTTGAAATTGAGTCGGGCGAAGAATTCCTTCTTATAGGTGAGGGAAAATATTCGAAACAGTTCCAGAGTAATGGCCTCGGAAATACAAAATTCAACCAGTTTTCTGCCGATTCCCTTTTCCCGGTAGGCATCGTCCACATAAAGAGAACGGATTTCGGCCAGATTTTCCCAGATAATGTTCATCGCGCAGATACCGATCACCCGTTGTTCATCCTCGTCGAAATAGACAATAAAATCCCGCACGGAATTATATATATCCATCAAGGAACGCGGCAGCATCTCCCCCTTCCCCGCCGACAAATTGATTAAACGGTGAATGGTCTTGACATCACCGATGCGCGCTTTTCTTAGCATGCTTGCTCCTTCCCGTATCAGCCTCAACAAGCGCCTTGCTCGCGGCGCCGAGCATCTCACGGGCGTGGTCTCGCGCCGTTTCGGTCACATCCACACCCCCCAGCATCCGGCTGACCTCTTCTATTTTTTGTTGCCGATCGAGTTGTTCCACCATCGTCGAGGTCCGACCGTCGGCCACTTTTTTGGCCACGCGCAGATGATGACCGCCGAAGGCGGCAATTTGCGGCAGATGTGTAATGCAGATGACCTGATGATGGATCGATATTTCCTTTAACTTTCGCCCGACGATTTCCGCCGTGGCGCCGCCAATGCCGCTGTCCACTTCATCAAATACCACTGTGGCCACCGATCCGGTCTGCGATAAAACATTTTTCAGCGCCAGAACAATCCGGGATAATTCGCCGCCGGAAGCGATTTTATTTAAGGGCTTCGGCTCTTCTCCGGCGTTCGACGCCAGATAAAATTCCAGGTCATCGCCGCCTTTCGGGCCATACTCCTTATCTGCTTCGGAACAACGCCTCAGGAACTCAACAAAGAAGTAAGCGTGCGGCATGTTCAAATCATGCATTGCCGCATCGACCGTCTCTTTCAACAAAACGGCTGCCTGTTGTCGCAGCGCCGAGAGCACCAGCGCTTTTTCGCGCAGCTCGCCCGCGATTGCGGTTTTTTCTTTTGTCAGCTTATCCAGTTCTTCTTCCACGCTTTCGACGCGCTGTAACTCTTCTTCCATCTCCTGTTTTCTAACCAGCACTGCGTCAAGGGATCCGCCGTATTTCCGTTTGAGCCGGCTGATTGCATCGAGGCGTTCGTCAATCGACGCGAGCCGGTCAGGATCAAAAACCAGTGTTTTGCCGTAATCGCGCAACGTGCGTGCCGCTTCCTGCAAAACGATGAAACTGCCCTCCACGTCGGCTTGCGACAGATTCAGGCCCGGATCAATCTTCTGTATTTCCTTAATCTGCGAAAGAACCTCTTTGAGCTGATCGCTTACGCAACGGTTCTCGGCGTAAAGCAACGCATAGGCCCGGTTGGCATAATCCGCAAGCTTTTGGGCGTTAACCATTAGTTTTTTTTCATCGGCCAGCGCCGCGTCTTCTCCCGCGCGGGGATCGAGGTCTGCTATTTCTTTGAGCTGAAATTGTATCAGGTCTATTTTTTCCGCGCGATGACGGCGCATATTTTCCAGTTTTTCCATCCGGTTCAGAATTTGCTGATACCGGGAATAGACGTTTTCATACGCCTTGCGCGCCGTGAGGCAGCCGCCGAATTCATCGAGAATGTCGATGTGGTTTTCGGCGCATAGAATAAGCTGATGTTCATGCTGTCCGCATATATTGATAAGAGATTCACTGATCGTAGCCAGATTCGCCAGTGTGGCCATCTGCCCGTTGATTTGCGCCCTGTTTTTACCGGTGCGCGAAATCACCCGGCGGATGACCAGTTCCTCGTTGGCTGCAAATCCCATTGAGGCCAGTTTTTCCTGAAGCAGGCTATCGTTCCTGATGTTAAAGAGCGCTTCTACGGTGGCGGTATCCGTCTGCGTCCGAATCATTTCCGCCGTGGCCCGATCACCCAGAAGCAGGCTGACCGCGCCGATCAGAATCGACTTTCCGGCGCCGGTTTCTCCCGAAATGATATTCAAGCCTTCATCAAATGAAACATGAAGCTCGTCAATGATGGCAAAGTTGGTAATGCTCAGTTCATGAAGCATTTTTTCTTTTTCCAGTCCCTGTTGGTAAACTGCCCCAACCCAGTTTGGAACGCAATATCTCTCCGTAACTTCGATGCGGTGAAAGAACCAGTCTTGTATAATGTTTTGATTTTCGTATCGTCATGACATCGCCGGAACTGATCCGGTAGGATTCCTGGCCGTCCAGGGTAACCGTCGCGCCGCTTTCTTTTGACCACAACGTGATTTGTAAGTCGGAATTTTCGGGGAATATAATCGGCCGGTTCGTGAGCGTGTGTGGACAGATCGGATTGATAATGATCAAATCTTTGCCCGGAAAAACAATCGGGCCGCCGGCCGAAAGCGAATAGGCCGTTGATCCTGTGGGCGTGGAAATAATGAGACCGTCGGATTTATAGGTGGTCAGATATTGATTATTAATGGCCGTTTCCAGCTCCACAATACGGGAGAGATTGCCGCGGTTGATTACCACGTCGTTCAATACAATGCCCGAACCGATGATTTTTTTGCCCCGGCGGATTTTCACATCCAGCATCATCCTTTTTTCCGTCAGAAAATCGCCTTTTAGAATCAGTTCAAGGGCCACATAGGTTTCGTTTAAATTGACTTCCGTGAGATAGCCAAACGTCCCCATATTGATGCCGACAATGGGCACCGGGTGCTGGGCGACATAGCGGGCGGTGCGCAGCATCGTGCCGTCTCCGCCGAGGACGGCAATCAAATCCACTTTGGATGCCAGGTCTTCGAGTTTAAATCCTCCGCTGCCGCCGATGGCGGCGGCGATGTTCGCCTCCAGCGAAACTTTAATATTCCTATCTTCCAGCCATTTTTTCAACGCACCGGCAAACCCGGCGATATTTTCTTTTTCAATGTTGGCAATAATGCCGACTTTCTTAATTTTCATGATGATTAGCTCCAAAAGGACGTCGTTTCGTAACATAAAAAAGAGGTGCTGTCTATGGATAAATTTTTTCGGGCACAGATGTAAACTCTATGATTTATAAAGGCATTTTAAGAACATAAATCCTTGACAGGATCGCTTTCGATAAGATAGGGTGCGCGCCTGTGAGGTGATGAATATGGGTTTGATCAAGGGCAATTTCTCTTTTATGCAGTTTTCAGTGGAAGGCCGGTTGCCGCAGGCTTTTACCACTTTTATCAACAATCGGATCAAAGGCAACTCGTTTCGGGAGGCGCGCAATTCCACGGAAGAAAAGCGGATGGGCTGGGTATCACTTACGGATATCCTGGATGCCGACTTTGAAAAAGCCAACTATGCGCTGGGCGATTATCTGATTTTTTCATTGCGGATCGACCGCAAATTGATTTCCCCCAAACTGATGAAAATTCGTTTCATGGAAGAACAGAGAAGATTTCTGGCTGAACACGGACAAACCCGTATCGGCAAGGCCATGAATGAAGGACTCAAAGACAAGGTCAAACTGGAGCTTATGACCAAAAGCGATCCCGTACCTTCTTTTTATGACGTCTTATGGGCGGTGGGACAAAACAGAGTTTATTTTTCATCTCTGTCCGACAAAGTCGCGGATGATTTTGTAGATTTATTCAAAAAGACTTTTTCGCTGGGTCTGAAACGCATCTTGCCGCAGGAACATCCGCTGGCGCTGAAAAACAAAACCGAAGGCGATGTCGCCGCTGAGGACATTTCATTGATCGGACGCGAGTTCCTTACCTGGCTGTGGTTTAAATCCGAAGAACGAAACGGCCGCATTGCGCTCACCAAAACAGAAGAAGTCGAATTGCATCTGCTCAAACGGATCGCCCTGGAAGCGGGAGAAGGAGAATATTCGCAGGGCGTGGTCTGTTCCGGACTGCACGCCGAGCTTAAAGAAGGCAAGGAAGCCATTCGTCAGGGGAAAAAAGTAAAAGAGACGGGCATGAAACTTCACCGCGATCAAAACGAATGGGAGTTTAATTTTAAAGCCGACACATTCTACTTTCAATCTCTGAAAATGCCGGTGGTGGACTGGCAGGAAACCCCGGAAGACCCGTCCGCAAGCCTTTTGGAGCGCATTTATCTGATAGAAAACGCTGTCAAAACTATCGATGAACTCTTTAAATCTTTTCTGGCGATTCGTTTTTCCGCTGATTGGGCAGAAAAGGAAAAGCCGGCGCTTGGGAAGTGGTTAAAGTAGGTTCAAGATTCTTCATACCCCTGCGGAACACGCGATGTTCAAGCGATACGCAGAATCCGGCAGGCTGCCCGGTACCAACCGCAGCCACCGGAGTTCCCGCCGGTGTTACCGTAATAAGCTTACTCTCGAAGTCCATAAACAGTCACCAATCAGGTTGCCGGATTGTCATTGACAAACTCTCAATAATCTTTTACACGTAAACACGTGATAGTCAAAATAGCTATTACATATTCCTTTTAAAGGAGAGTGAAATGGAACGGCAAAACATAACGCTCGCCCTGCCCAAAGATCTTATAAAAAGAGCAAAGTCAATGGCGGTAAGCGAGGACAAATCCATAAGCCAGCTTCTGAAAGAGACTCTGGAAAAAAGGCTTAAGGATGAAACCAATTTCAAATCGGCAAAACGCAGGCAATTAGCTCTTTTGAAACAGGGATTTGATTTGGGTACCAAAGGACGTATAACAGCAACAAGGGAAATGCTGCATGAAAGAGGATAAAGTCTTTCTCGACACTAATATTTTAGTTTATGCCTATGATGTTTCATCCGGCAACAAACATGACGTTGCCAGAAACATTGTGGCAGATTTATGGAATCTCCGCACAGGCGTTCTCAGCATCCAGGTCTTGCAGGAACTGTTTGTCACTGTCACAAAAAGAATACCCAAGCCTTTGGATGTTAAAACAACAAGAGACATTGTTCGGGATTTTCTGCTGTGGGAAGTTGTCGATAACGACGGCGAATTAATGCTGGCGGCTATGGATGTTCAGATGAAATATCACTATGCTTTCTGGGATTCGCTCATCATCGCCGCTGCTATTAAAAGCGGTGCATCCGGATTGATGACGGAGGATTTAAACAACGGTCAGATCATCGAAGGGGTCATGATTAAAAATCCTTTTGTAATCTGAAGAGCAGACGTTACCTGCATGTAATCTTAGGGGATTTGCGCTTAACGTTTCAGATACGGCTGGAGCGTATTTTCCAGTAGCTGCCTTTGCTCCTCAAAATCTTGATTGTCTTTGATTGGCGGTAATTTTATCAGTGGACAGAAAGTCACGGTAACGCAGGCAAACGGTTTGGGTACCATATATTTATCCCAGCTCCTCGCATACCAGGCACGATTGGCGGTTACGTAGACAGGCGCGATGGCGGCATCCGCGCCTGAAGCAATAGCGATAACGCCGGCTTTTACAACGCCTGCTGGACCGCGCGGACCGTCCAGTAAATGCCCCGCTATACAGCCCTGCTGCAACCGGGAAATCATTTTTTTCAAGGCTGGCCCCCCGTTCCGCGACGATGAACCTCTGACCGGAAAAACATGCGCCGCCTCGGCTACGCGCGACACGATATCCCCATCCGTGCTTTTGGAAATCATGACACAAGTGGGATATTTCCGATAGCGGAGAAACAGCCTCAGGCCAATAAAAAACTGCTGATGCCAACAACCAATCAGAACTCTGCCCCCCTGCTCCAGATGATTGATCCACTCGACATCATTAATCACTTTCAGACGAAACGTCATTGAATAGATCAGGGCCAGATAATAAATCATACTTCCACCCAATCTAACGGTTGCAATCCTACGCAGCTTCTTGAACATGTCAAACTCCTTCATTAACAAAGGCAAAATAATCACGGATGACGTTTCCATGCAAGGACAAATTAAAATTTGACCTTGATTATCGGCCGGCGATTGTTTAAAGAATCTGTCAGTTACTGATCGGACGCATCACAAAAAGAGAAACACGTAAGGCATGATTCATGAGCCACAACCACATCATTGAAAGCATGAGCCAGACTGATTTTTACCCACACTGTCCTGAAAAGGTTGAACTGGTGCAAACACATATTTCCTACGTCTTCATTGCCGGCGATTTCGTGTATAAAGTAAAAAAACCGGTAAATTTCGGTTTTCTCGATTTCACCACACTCGAAAAAAGAAAATTCTTCTGTGAAGAAGAACTGCGCCTGAATAAACGCCTTGCCCCCCAGTATCTATCTTGATAAAGTATGTCAATGTCACCATCCCTGCCTACCAATACCAGTTCATCAAAGAATATGTGGAAAGATTCCTGGCCGTCAACAAACATCTTCTGGAGAAAAGAGTCGCGGAACATAGAATCCGGGACTGCCACGGCGACCTGCACCTGGAACATATCTGCATTGCCGATGAAATTACTATTTTTGACTGCATTGAGTTCAATGAGCGATTCCGATTCAGCGATGTGGCGGCCGAGGTGGCTTTCCTGACGATGGACCTCGATTATAACGGTTACTTCCGCCAGGCTGAAGACTTTGCGCTCTCGTATCTGAAATACTCCGGCGACACGGATATGCACGCTCTTTTAAATTTTTACCGCTGTTACTATGCTTGCGTTCGCGGAAAAGTCAGCAGTTTTCGCCTGGATCAAAAAGAAATACCAGCCGCCCTGCGCGCTGAAATGAAAAAGACCGCCTTGAAATATTTTGATCTGGCTTATGCTTACGCAGCGCACCTGGAAAAACCGGTTTTGATTCTTACCGCGGGACTGATCGGCTCCGGCAAAAGTTACCAGGCGCGGCATCTGGCGGGGCGCTTCGGCGCAGACGTGATCCGCACGGATGTTCTGCGCAAAGAACTGCTGCGGATCGCGCCTGCCGAAAAGCATCATGAATCGTTCGGTCAGGGCATCTATGCCAGTGATGTTTCCCGGAAAACTTATGAGAAAACCATCGAGTTGGCCGCAGAAATAATTAGGCAGGGCAAGTCGGTTATTATCGACGCCTCTTTTAAAAACCGCTCTGATCGCAAAGAGGCCGTCGATCTGGCCGGAAGACTTCATGTTCCTTTTTATGTCATTGAATGTACCTGTCCCGATGACCTTGTTAAAATACGCCTGAATAAAAGGATGCTGAATAAGGACAATCCATCCGACGGCCGCTGGGAAATCCTGCAGGAGCAGAAAAAGCAATACGAAGAAATAAGCGAAATTCCCGAAGGCTGCTACTTTAAGGTTGATACGTCGGGCAATCCGGCAATTGCCCGACAGAATATTATTCGCACTATCAAAATGGCTGAATTACAGATTAGAAAATAAATTGTTTATGGTTTGGAAGCTTCTTTGTTTTTTGCTTTGTCTTTTGCTTTAGCTTTTTCTTCTTTTAGTTTTTGTGCTTTTTCTTCTTCGGCAAGCCGTGCCTTCGTTTCCGCAATGTATGCCTCTACCTTCAAATCCAGGCCCACGCCGGCGTAATCGCGTGCGATGGCTTCAAAACGCTTCAGAGCGGCGTCATACTTTTTCTGTTTGAAATAAAAATTACCCACATAAAACTCATGCTCAGCAAATTTTGATTTGCAGTCCCGAATCATTTTTTCGGCCAGGATGGAAAATTTGCTTTGCGGAAAACGGGCAACCAGCTTTTCAAACTCTCTTCTGGCTTTTATGGTTTCCGTCTGGTCCCGGTCAATCGCTCCAATTTGCACGTAGTGGCACATCCCCATTTGATAAAACGCATAGGGGACATTTTCATTCGTCGGATAAAACGTTGTAAAATCACGATAGGCTATTTCCGCCTCCACGTATTCCTTATCACTGTAAAAAGAATCCGCGATGCCCAGCTCGGCTAAGATGGACAGTTCGTGAAGTGGATATTCTTCCTTGAGGCGAACATAAAATCCCCTCGCTTTTTTATAGCTGCCATTCTGATATTCAGCAGTGCCGCGCGAGTAAAGAGCTTCCGGCGTAGATTTGACCGGTTCGTTCTTACGAAAAAAATCAAAAATATTGCCTTTCAACAGGCTCGATTTGTCAAATGAGCAGCCGCTGCAAAGCAACATAAAGACGATGATCATGCTGATGTTTTTTAATTTCACAAGAATTCCTAATCAGAATTTACTAAAATCACGTTATCCCTGTTGTATTCGTCAGAACGGATATCACAGGTTTTTCTTAATAAACGCTTCGAGTTTATCTTTCGGCGCAAGACCAATGAGGGTGTCCGATACTTTTCCATCTTTAAATATGATCAAGGTCGGAATACTGCGAACACCGTATGCAACCGCCGACTTCTGAGAGTCGTCAACATTCAGTTTCATGACTTTAATTTTGTCTTGATACTGAGCGGCGATCTCTTCCACAAGCGGTCCGATGGCCTTGCACGGCCCGCACCAGGGCGCCCAGAAATCAATGAGCACCGGTTTATCGCTTTTCAGGACTTCCCCATCAAAATTGTCATCGGTGGCCACACCAAGAAATTGGCTACTCATGAAACACGCCCTCCTTTTTTATTTGCCGACTATATGTCACAGCGCAGTAAAAAAAGTCAAATGCTATTTGCCGCCACATGACAAACCCTTTCTTTTTTGACTGTGTCTTCTTTATCTGCTATAAATCATCCCACATTTAAGGAGGTTGATATGGGACGGGTTGGTGTATTAGCAGGAACGATTATGATGGAAAGGAGCCATTTGATTCAAAAAGGCAGCAAGCAACGGATCAAAAATCAACATGGTGAAGCGTTGGCCGTTTTGACGGATGAGATGGTCTTTATTGTCCGGCATGGCACTGATCCCGCCGAATATATTCTACCGCACAAGATCAACCATCACGCCAATCTTCAGGCGCTGAAAGATCTCGACGTTACAGACGTGGTCGGCATCAACTCAACCGGATCATTGAAGATAAGTTTGCGTCCGGGCATAATCGTCATTCCCGATGATTTTATCACCCTCACGGCGACGCCCACCATTCATCAGAATAAAGCCGTCCACATCACGCCTTCCTTAAATGAATCCGTGCGCCAAAAACTAATCGCGGCGGCGCAAAGCTGTAATCTGGACGTAGTGGAAAAAGGAACCTACTGGCAGGTTACGGGTCCCCGCCTGGAAACCCGGGCGGAAATCCGGATGATGGCGAATTTTGCCGACATTGTCGGTATGACGATGGCCAATGAAGCGGTGATCGCCCTGGAACTGGGTTTGCCTTACGCCTCGGCCTGTTCCATTGACAATTTCGGCAACGGGCTTATGGAAAAACCGCTCAGCTTGGAGGAAATCATGGCAGGAACTCGCAAAAACGCGGACATGATGATGAGGCTTTTGGAGCAGTATATTCAATGACAGGCGGCGGCTACAGCGATATATAATCAAAGGCGGCAACTCTGGAACTCCGCCGGTTCCAGAATTATCAATTTCCTGCGTTTGAGATATTCCGGAAAACCATACAGGCGTTTCCCGCGATACGCCATGACCACGGCGTCCGCCGGACAGTTATTCAGGCAACCGAAGCAGGCCAGGCATTTATTGCGATCCACAAATTGTTTCTCCGGATGGATAGCGGCTACCGGACATTTTTTCACGCAGGTCCGACAGTTGATGCATTGGGCGGCATCGACGGTGTGAAGGCTTATCGCTTTCTTATTGAGCCAGACCAAAGGCAGCATCCGCGCCATTTCCCGGAGCGCGATTTCGGAGGCATAGTAAACCGGTTGGCCTTGCTTGACTCTCTCCAAAACCTGTCCGGTGAAACGCCTGACCTGATTGTATGTGGCCTCATTGGGCAGATGTTCGCCCGATCGCTGGTTGGCACTGTCCCAGTCCGGCGTGGGATAGGCCGGAATACTGCGAAAGGCGTCCATGCTCACGGGAACACCTTCCTTTTCCGCTAAAAGATGAAGGATATGACACAGAGCGTTATGCTGATTACCTTCCGGTCCGCCGAACGAGACAAACGCCGCCACAGGAGTTCCCGTAATTTTCGGCATCGCGGCCAGCCAGTCGCTGACATTCAAAGGAATATCGTAATAAAAAACCGGCGAGCCGATCAGGATCAGATCATAATCCGGAAGATGTTTTTTATCGAAACTCCGCATGTCGGCCAGATCCGCCGTCAATCCCCTGTCTTTCAGGATACAGGTCATCAGTCTTCCATAGCGGCTGGTAAATCCCGACTGGCTGTAACACAAAACAAGCGCGCGTTTCGGATTACGGGTTTTCAATTCCCGCTGAACTGCCCGCGCCTGTGCGGGAAGCGACAGGCTTAAAGCGGCGCAGAGCATGGCGCTTTTTTTAA
>JANYAF010000019.1 GCA_025355175.1 Deltaproteobacteria bacterium
CACCCGAATATTCCGTCAGACGCTCACGGCGGTAAATGCGCAGGATATTAAGAAGAGCACCGGCGTTAAAAATTTTATCCGGGCTATTGTTTACGTAAAAGGCAATGTTTATATTGCGAAAATGACGGGAGAACAAGGGTCAGGTATGCTGAAATCGATGGTGGTGGCCAATGCCTTCATTGTTCTGGGTGAAAATGTTTCTTTCATTAAAAAGGGTGACGACGTTATCGTGCAACTCCTTGATGAAATATTTACCAGAACAGAGTTTACCCGCTTCGGGTAGATCTTTTGTCCTGCTCGTAAAAATCAATTTGGAATATCACGAGGAAAGAAAGGATTGTTATGCAAAAATTAATGCTTATTGTTTTTGTTTTACTTCTGGCTGTTCCGGCTTGGGCCGCCCAGCCTCAGACTGAAGACCAGAAAACCCTCTATGCGTTGGGTGTTCATATGACACGACAAATAGCCATTTTCAACCTGTCTGCCGAGGAGTACGAATTTGTCAAGGAGGGCATTACCGACGCAGCCGCCGGTAAAAAACTAATTGCTGAACCGGAAGCCTATGGGCAAAACCTCAATGCGCTAGTACAGGCGCGGACGCAGGTTGCCTCGCAAAAACAAAAAGAGCTGGCCAAACCCTATTTAGAAAATGCCGCCAAGGAAAAAGGCGCCGAGAAAACGGCTTCCGGCCTTATTTACCAGCAAATCAAAGCCGGGACCGGCGTTCAGCCTAAAGCCGCGGACACCGTTAAAGTGCACTACACGGGCACCCTGATTGACGGCAAAGAATTTGACAGCTCCGTCAAGCGCGGTCAGCCCGCGGAATTTCCTCTGGGACAGGTCATCCCCTGCTGGACGGAAGGTGTAGGTCTGATGAAAGTCGGCGGCAAGGCCAAGCTTACGTGTCCTTCGGATCTCGCTTACGGTGACGAGGGCAGACCGCCCATCATTCCCGGTGGTGCAACGCTGGTCTTTGAAGTGGAACTGCTGGAAGTGAAAGCTCTCGCGGCGCCCCCAGCCAAGACGACTGTAACACCCAAGGCAAGTAAAAAGAAATAGGTTTGAGTTGATCAGGTTAAGCCCAAGTTGATTAGTCTCTTTGCCTCAGGGCAAAGAGTCATTTTAAAATTAAAAGAGAAAAGAAAGGATTGTTATGCGTAAATTGATGATTGTCGTTTTTATTGCCCTTTTTGCCGTTTGGGGGTGTTCCCCGGCAGCGCCGAAAACAGAAGACCAGAAGGCTTTCTATGCGTTAGGCGCTCACCTCAATAAACAACTGTCCGTTTTTGACCTGAGTCCCGAGGAGTTTGCATATGTTCAGCAGGGCATGTCCGACGCGGCCGCCGGCAAGAAGCTGGTAACGGAACCGGAAGCCAATATGCAAAAACTGGGTGAATTGGCTCAGTCTCGCATGGCGAAAGCCACTGAAAAACAAAAAGCGCAGGCCAAACCATTTTTAGAGAAAGCCGCCGCTGAAAAAGGCGCGCAAAAAACCGCTTCCGGTCTGGTCTATACAGAAATCAAAGCCGGCACAGGCGCGCAGCCTAAAGCCACGGATATCGTCAAAGTCCACTACGTCGGCACGCTGATTGACGGCAAAGAATTTGACAGCTCCGTCAAACAAGGCAAGCCCGTGGAATTGCCGTTAAATCAGGTCTTCCCCTGCTGGACGGAAGGCGTCAGCATGATGAAAGTGGGCGGCAAGGCTAAGCTGGTTTGTCCGTCGGAAACGGCTTACGGCGATCAGGGACGTCCGCCCGTCATCCCGGGCGGCGCGACGCTGATTTTTGAAGTGGAACTACTGGACACGAAAGCACCTCCTGCAGCGCCCGCGATGCCTTCGGCTGCCGCACCGAAACCAAAGGCAAAGAAATAGCATCCAACAAGCACCCATCGTCTTTTAAGACAGCAGGGGCGGGCAAGTCTGCCCCTGCTGTCAACTGAGTCCAATGTAAAGGAATACAAAGGCAATGAATATCGGAAGACTGGCAGAGGACAATATTAAAAGATTCGGCGAATACAAATTTGTCAACTTTGAAGGGCGTTGGCATACGAATGTGGAAATGGACCTTATGGCCAACAGGCTGGGAAACGCCTTGAAAAAACTGGGTGTCGGGAAAGGTGACAGGGTTGGCGTTCAGCTATTGAACTGCGTAGAGCTCATGCAGGCTTTTTTCGCCGTTTTTAAAATAGGGGCGATATTGGTTCCGGTGAATCCGTCACTGCGTGTTCATGAACTCGCCTATTTGTATCAGGACGCGGGTCTATCCGCCCTGATCAGCAGTGTTGATTATGTGGACGTCATCAAAGAAGCACGGCGCGAAGCGACACAGTTGAAAAATGTTATCCTGAAAGGGAAAAAAATACCGGATGGTTTTCTATCCTATGCAAAAATCGTTCAGCAAAGTTCGGATCAGCTGGCCATCGAGGATACGGACAACGACGATACCGCCGTCATGATTTATACCGCGGGCACTACGGGAAATCCGAAAGGTGTCATGCTCACCCATTATAACTGGTACACTCACGTAACAGGATATTATGAATTGGTCTTGCTGGACTCTTGGGGTGTTGCCGCGAAAGGTAAAATTTTGAAGCGCGCCGGCGGACAGGATAAAATTGCCAATAAAAGGGAAGAAGTGTTCGGTATTACCCGGAATCGTGTCTCTTTGATAACGCTTCCCCTGTTTCACGGGTATGGTGTATTCGCTCTGAATCTGGAATTTCTGACAGGCGGGAAGCTGGTCATGATCAGCCGGTGGGACACGGAAGAGGCGATGAAGCGTATTGAGAAATTTAAAGTTACCGAATTTCGCGGCGTACCGACCATGTATATTCAGATGCTTAACCACCCCGCCGCCGCTCAATATGATTTGAGTTCCCTGAAGACCTGTATCTGCGGGTCCGCCCCGATGCCTCTCGAGATAGCCCGAAACTGGAAAGAGAAATACGGCATAGATATCTGGGAAGGCTATGGATTAAGCGAAGCGACTACCGTCAACTGCGGCAACGTTGCCGGAAGGCGTCCCCCGAAATACGGTTCCATAGGTTTTTGTTACCAGAAGTGCAATACGATCAAGATATTTGACGAAAACGACCGGGAGCTCCCCGCCGGACAGACGGGAGAGATCGTGATCAAAGGGCCGGGAGTCATGAAGGGCTACTGGAACAAACCTGTGGAAACGGCGGAAGTGCTCCGCAACGGCTGGCTGCATACCGGTGATGTGGGATATGCCGACGAAGACGGTTACCTTTATATTACCGACCGGAAGAAAGACCTGATTATCCGGGGAGGAGAAAACATTTATCCGAAGGAAATAGAAAATATCCTCCACAGGCATCCTCAGGTGCTGGAGGCGGGAGTAATCGGCATTCCCGATGCAGTGTACGGGGAAGTGGTGAAAGCGTTTGTCGTTCTCAAAAATGCGGGCGCGGCCAGCGAGGAAGAACTGATGAATTTCTGCAGGGAGAATCTGCCCACCTATAAAAGGCCGAAAGCGATTCAGCTTATGAACTCCCTGCCCAGGAGCGCGGTCGGTAAAATATTGAGGAGAGAGCTGCGAAAAATAGACGGTACGTCGAAATAGCCGCAAGTGTAAATGCTTTGGAGGTGTTCATTTCACGTTAAAGCTTTATTTCCTTCTTTTCATCATGAATATGGGAATGGGGTGCCTGACCCCTCCCATCCAATCATTTCAGCGCTGCTGCATGATTTCCGGTAAACTACCCATGGAGGTTGTATGCGCAAAATAATCTTTTTCCTTTTTGGTGTTCTTCTTTTTTTACTGATTTTAGTATTCCTGCCGGCGAAGAGTATGGCCGACAGCCGCATGCCGCCTCCCGATTACCCGCTTTTGGAAGCTGTAAAGAAGGGTGATATTCAAACGGTCAAGGCGATCCTTGAGGCATCCACAAGCCATTATGAAATCAACCAGCGAGGCGTAACCGGGGATCTGCCGCTCACAAGGGCCGCCTCGAACGGAAATCTGGAAATTGTCAAACTGCTGGTTGAACATGGCGCGGTCGTTGACATTGGCAAAGAAGGGAGCGACCGGACGCCTCTCCTCGAAGCTGCCGGGTATGGCCATGCTGAAATTGTGAAATTCCTGATCACCAAAGGCGCTGATGTCAATGCCCGAGGCAAAGGACTCACACCCCTGCTTAATGCCTGCGCCGGAGGGCATCTCCGTATCGGGCCCACAGGCGATAAATCAAAAACCATCCGTGTCCTTTTGGAAAACGGCGCGGATGTGAATGTTCAGGATGAATCATGGCTGAAAACAGGCCGGACACCGCTCATGTATGCCGTACTGCAGGGAGACGCGGCCTTGGTGCAGGATTTTCTAGCCAAAGGCGCGAGGCTTGATTTAAAAAATAAGGATGGCGAGACAGCTTTGTCCCTGGCGAAAAAAGACGGACTGGAATATATCACGCAACTGCTGGAAAAACCGGCAAGCAACGGATCATCGCAGCCGCCTGATCCTTCAGATCACCCTTTATTTAAGGCGATAAAGCAGGGCTCTCTCGATCAAGTTAAAGCTCTGGTCGTCAAAGGCACGGATGTGAATCTCCGGGCTCCGACGGGCAGTACGCCATTGATGTACGCCGCCGACGGCAATAAGCTGGAAATTGTCCGATTTTTGCTGAATTCCCGCGCCGACGTGAATGCCAAAAACGGCGCCAACAACACGGCATTAATTTACGCCTCCATCAAAGGTCATGAAGGTGTTGTCTATGAGCTCTTAAGCAAAAAAGCCGATGTGAACGTGAAGAACATGGCTAAGGGTGATGCTCTGATATATGCGGTGTTGAGTAAAAGGACGACAGTGGTCGGTATATTGCTGAAGCACGACGCCAAGGTAAACGGTAAATATGATGATGAGAAATCAGCCCTGATGATGGCCGTTGAGGCCGGCAGTGCCGATATCGCCAAATTACTGATCGTCCATAAAGCGGATGTCAATGCCGTGGATAAGGATCAAATGACCGCTTTGATGATCGCCTGCGAAAAGGGTAATGCCGGTTTAGTGGAAGCGCTTTTGAAAGCCGGGGCGGATATCAGCAAAAAATCAAAATACGGGGATACGGCTTTAAGCAAGGCCATCGCTGCAAAAAATGTTCGGGTCGTCAGAACATTGGTAAAAAACAGCGGGAATTTTGACAGACGGGAAGCTCTTTTTTCGGCCGTTATTGCCGGTGATCAGGAGATCGTCAAATTTTTGCTGACCAAAGATATGGATGTGAATATGCGCGGCTTTGCCTCGGGAACTGCTCTGATGCTGGCCGCGGACGGCGATATTGTCCTGGTGAAATTTCTGGTCGAAAGAGGCGCGAATGTTAACATAAAGGATGATGAAGGAGAGACGGCTTTGATGAAAGCGGTTAAGTCTTTTAAGGAATCAAATCTTTCTTGCATCAAGTATTTCATCGACCATGGCGCGGATGTCAATGCGGTCAACAAAAAGGGAGAGACGGCGTTGATTCTGGCGGTTAAAAACTTCAACGCGGATATTGTCAGGGTATTAGTTGAAAAAAGCAGCGCGATTTCCCTGTCCCTGAAAGATAAAGAAGGTAAATCGGCTTGGACCTATGCGATTCAGGGCGACAAACCGGCGATGGTGAGTATTCTGGAGAAAGCCGGCGCGGGCGGTGATTATCGCGGGATGGAATGGAAAGGAAATGTTTCCAATCAAAAAGAGCCGTTTATTAAAGTTGTCGAGACCCAAAAAGAGTGGTCCGAACTCTGGAAGCGGGCATTGGATAAGCCGGCGCCAAATGTGGATTTTGAAAAATATATTGTAGCCTGTATCTTTCTAGGGCATTCCGCAGAATGGCTCTATTCCATCGGACTTAGCACCCCTGTGATGCGCGGGAACCAGCTGGTCCTGGAATACTCGCTTCAAGACGTGATGCTGCGTCTGGCCGGGTCTTTCCGTGCAGGCGGGCAGTATCATATGAAGGTTTTTGAAAAACAGAAAGATGTTCAAATGATTCTGGAAGAGGATGCCCAGACGTCTCGAAGAAGAAGATAACTTATGCAGGAAATTGCTGATACCACCTTCCAGGCTGTGCCGTAATGGAGGATGATCAATGAACTTAATTTGTGTAATGTCCCCCGCCGGCGGGGGATCAAGGGGGTGGACAAAAGCAGACCAAATTGACTTTTTACGAGTTCAGCATCATTTGACTGATAAGATAAAAGCGGTGGTCAGTGGAATCGGATTAGTCAAATACGCACCCTTTGCCCGAAATCTTGCCGTTCACGAAGATGCTAACTGATTAAAAAGGCTCACCATTCCTTTGAATAAAATATTATTGCCGGAAAAAAGAACGGAGAAAACATGTTTAGATTTAAAAGTCATTTGCATTTTTTACTGGTTTGCCTGGGAATGGTCTTCATGCAGGCGATGAGTTCAGCTTCAGTTTTGGCTGCCGAAAAGACGGAGATTTTTGTCCAGCTGGGGCATCAGAGTGATGTCAACACCGCCGCTTTTTCCCCGGACGGGAAATATCTGGTAACGGGAAGCTCTGACAAGAGCGCTAAACTCTGGGATGCGGCGTCCGGTTCCGAAATCCGCACGTTTACGGGACATACCGCAAAGATTAACGCCGTTGCCGTTTCTGCAGGCGGCAGGCTGATTGTTGCGGGGGATGAAAAAGGCAACATCAAACTCTGGGATGCAGTAAGCGGCCGGAAAATCCAGGACGTGACCGTTTCTGACAAAGATCCGAACATCCGGTTCCTCTCCTTTTCGCCGGACGGCCTCTTCTTTTCATCCATCACCATGGACGGCATCTTGACAGTCTGGAATGTGGCAGGCGGTGAGCCTGTCAAAACGGTCGGGAAGCTCAGATCGCACGCCTTTATGTCTTCGGGAGAGGTCTATACCTCCGCTACCGGAGCTGACTATCATCAATTTTCCCTCCTGGACATTTCATCGGGAAATTCGGCAGGCTCTTTCAGGAATGAAAAGTCCTTTATCGACGGCATGTCTTTTTCGCGGGATGGCCGGTATGGTTTGTTCATGACCAAGGAATATCAGACCAAACGAATTCTTTACGAGTTGTTCGACATCCGTGAGTCTAAAAAAATCACCTCGTGGTCTATGGATGAAGGAAAAGGGTTTTATAAGGTTGTTCTTTCTCCGGACGGCCGTCAGGCCCTGTCCGTCGGCACAGGCGGCATCAAGCTTTGGGATGCCATGACCGGCCGGGAGTTGAGAACACTGACCAATGACCTGACAACGTTTGCCGATTTTTCTCCCGACGGCCGACATCTCATCTCGGCGGGGCTTTATGCGCCGACGCTCTGGGAGACTTCCACCGGCAGAGTTGTCCGATCCTTCATGAGGCGGCCGTTCAGTAGCGTTTATTCGGCGACGTTCAGCCCCGATGGCCGGCAGGTGCTCACCTCCAATGTGAATGCCTCTCCGCTGCTCTGGGATATTGCCAACGGCAAGGTCGTTAAGACGTTTAAAGGTTATTCGAATGCAAGGTCATTTATCGGCGGCAAATACATTTTACTGACCGGAGAGGATAAAAAGCTTGAGCTCTGGGATGCAACCACACAAAAATCATTTAAAAAATTACAGGTGGCCTACGCCGCATTTTCCCGCGACGGCCTTTACTTTGCCGAGTTGACTTCTGAAAGTCAGATCAAAGTCAGGGAAGTTGCCACAGGCAAGGAAATCCTGATCTATACCGAACCCGCAGGCAAAATTATTTCCTTCATGATCGCGGCGAACAACCGTTATCTGCTCGCGGTTACGGACAATGTTGCCAAGCGAATAGAGCTGGCCACAGGGGCTCAAGAATCATTTCGATGGGGGGAGGCCTATCACTGGGGGTCTGGAATCTCACCTGACGGCCGCATCATCGTCGTGATTACTCAGAGCCGGGATTTTAAAAAAACCACTCTGATATTATATGACGTAGAGACGAGAAGAGAGATCCTGTCCTATCCGGGTGTCGTGCCTGCCTCTTCTTTTGCCTTTTCCCCGGACGACAGCAAAATATTGTTCTCCGTCGAAAAGAAATTGATTCTTTGCGATATTTCAACCGGCGCTGTCTTGAAGACATTTGCGGGACATGCGAAAACGATCTGGGATCTTGGTTTTTCTCCGGGAGGTGAACGGATTATTTCGGCAGGCGTGGATGGCAGTATCCGATTATGGGATATCGCCTCGAGTCAGGAAATAATGAGTTTTGCCGGGCACACAAGCAATGTACAGAGGACGCTATTTTCTCCCGATGGGAAACAGGTCATTTCGGCGGGAGGTGATAATACGACCCGTCTGTGGGACGTCGCCACGGGGAAGGAACGGGCAAAGTTTCTCGGCTTTGCCGACGGAGAGTGGATTGTCATTACTCCGGAAGGTTATTACAATGCTTCGCCCAAAGGCGAAAAATATCTGAATGTCAGTATCGGCAACAACGTTTATGGCATTGAGAACTACCGGGAAGCCTTCTATCGGCCTGATCTGGTCGGCGTGGCCTTGTCCGGCGGCTCGCTTACGGATTTCCGGAAGCTTGCCGACATCAAACAGCCGCCGAGCGTCGTGATTGTGGATACGCCAAAGCATGTCACGAGGGATCAGATATCCGTTAAATTGCAATTGACGGATCAAGGCGGCGGGATCGGCGATATCCGCCTGTATCTGAACGGCACAGCTGTAATCATGGACTCGCGCGCGGTGAAGATTATGGCAAGGGAGGCCAGGGCGCTGGTCAAAGAGTACACGCTGAAGCTTGCTTATGGGAAGAACATCATCAAGGCCGTCGCTTTCAACGGCGACAACAGCATGCAAAGCAACGAGGCGGTGCTGGAAGTTGATGCGGCTTATGCCTCCGCGACAAAACCGTTGCTTAGTGCCCTGGTGATCGGCATCAATGAATTTAAAAACCCGAAGCTCACCCTTAATTATCCGGTGGCGGACGCCGAACTTTTCGCGTCGACATTGAAGAAATCATCCTGGGGGCTTTTCGACAAGGTTAATATCCGGAAACTGACCGGGAAGGAGGCCACCACAAGTGAAGTGATTCTCCGGGAACTCAAATTGTTCCAGTCGCTGCGTCCGGACGATCTGTTTGTTTTCTACATCGCGAGCCACGGCACGGTGGATGAAGGAGAGTATTTTCTGATTACCTCCAACGTGGGATCGCTGAGAACGGAAAAACTCAAGACCGACGCCATATCTCAACATATGCTTAAGGAAGCGATTGCCAACATTCCGGCGACGAAGAAACTGATCATTATCGATACCTGCAACGCGGGTGCACTGGGCGAAGCCATACAGGTGGCGATGCTCACGCGCGGCATGAGCGAGGACACGGCATTGAAGATACTGAGCCGGGCGGTGGGCTCGACGATTCTTTCGGCCTCTACCTCCGTTCAGGAAGCGCTGGAAGGCTATCAGGGTCACGGCCTGTTCACGTACGTGCTGACCGAAGGATTGAAAGGCAAGGCGGATAAAGGGAGAACCGGATACGTGAAAACAACTGATCTTGCGGATTATGTGGATAACGAGGTGCCCATACTGGCGGAGAAGATATTCAAGCGGGCGCAGTATCCGACGATTTCCATCAGCGGTCAGGCGTTTCCCATTGGTAAGGTGCGCTGAGGAGTTGCCGCTGTAAAAAAGAGGAGCTTTAGGATGAAAGCCATAATGCGTTTTACAGGAGTGTTGTTGTTGCTTGCCTTTGGCATATGTCTTTACTCCTGCATTGGGCCGGTTCCGGTTGATGTGGTGATGATCGACAATGAATTGGTTTTTGTGCTGGAAGAAGAACGGGAAATTGCCGCGATCCAGGTGACGGTTTTCCATTCCAACCAAGGGAAGCCCGATGGGGAAACGATGTGGGCACTTCATCACGATCTGGCCACTGAAGTGAAAAAAAGAAAATATCCAAATCTGAAACAGATAAAATACGGACAAATATTGGATGAGTTTCCTCGCGTCATTGGACCGGCTCTATTAAAAAGAAATGTGGAATATTGGGTCGGCATCAACATGGGGGATAGATTTGCCAGAGAGGTCTTTATCATTACAGATGAAAACAAGGTTGTGATGCCCCGTCGAAACGTAAAAGGGGAAAGCGCTAAGTAGTGGCCCGGTGCGGCAGACTTCAAGAAAGACGGGTTCATCACCGTAAAGGGACTTGCCCTGCATACGGAGGAACGCGTGATGACGCTCTCCGAGGAAGTCTTCAAGCGTCAGCAGAACCCGATGATTGAGACGGGCGTCAATGATTTTCCGATCGGGAGAGTAAAATGACTTTTCTTTGTTCAGGTAAGGACATAAACATGAGCAGCAAACGGTTGGGTACTATCCATAGTGTCATCATTCTTCTTCTGATCCTGGTATCAGCGTCTGTTTGGGCGGCCGATCGGGCGTCATTTGGTGTGATGATCAAGGCGGTAACGGTTGAATATGCGCAATTCATCGGTCTCACCATGCCTGAGGGCGCCTACGTCGTTTCGGCGTTGTCGGCAGGCGACTTGCGGCCCGGTGATGTTATTCTGAAGGTTGATGACAGGAGTATCAAGGCGCCTGCTGATCTGCAAGCGGTTACAAGGCAATATCTGTCGGGTGATCAGGTGCAGTTGCAGATTGCACGGGGTAAGGAGCGCCTTCAGATCAGCTACACCCTAAAGAGCGCTCCTGTTGCAACGGGTAAGCGTCCAGATCAACCATCCCGGGCTTCGTCCATATTAGGCTCTTTCCCGACGGTTGAAAGTTCGCGCTTTGATCAGGAGGTGTTGAAGTCCAACCAGCCGGTGCTGGCGTATTTCTACGCCAACTGGTGTGCGCCCTGCAAAATGTACCTGCCGATTATGCAACAGGCCGGCCAGCAGTATCCGGAGGTTAAAATCGTCGGCATTGATATCGATAAAAGCGCCGATATCGTCAACCGCTACGGCGTTTCAGGAATTCTGCCGACAGTCATCCTGTTTAATGGCAGCCGGGAAGTGGACAAGATTTCGCGGCCATCGCGCAAAGAGCACATCGATGAACTGCTGGCCAAGACACGCAGTGACAATAACGAGATTGAAGTCTTCGCCGCAATCGGCAAGGGCAACTGGATATTGCAGGTTGCTTTTATCAAGGACAATCCGCTGATGGCTGCCAGAGATGCTTCCGGTGCGGTTGTTGTCTGGAATTACCAGCAGGGAGCCCTGGCGAGAACCTATCGTGCTGCGGTATCCGGCTTGTCGCCCAACGGGGCCTATGCGGTCCTGACAGACAAGCAGCGAACTGCCGTTCATGTTGTGGATATCGTGCAACAGCAGCAGAAATCCATCCAGACACAACACTTTGTTGAAAAATTGGCGATATCACCGCTGGGCACTGTGGTTGCCAGTTTCGGAGCAGACCAAAGCGGCCGGTTCAGTGTCGACATCTGGAACCCGGCAAACCAGCTTATCCAATCCATTCCGGTTGATCCTGCAACCAGTCCGCAGTCGGTGATGTTTGTTTTTTCGCCTGATGGCGCTCACTTCGCGCTTTCCACCTTAAACAAACTTGAACTGTTCTCGACAGAAAACTGGGCGCGCAAGACAGTTGTTCCGATAAAAGGTACAGCGGCAGTATTGCAGTTTACGTCCGACAGCAAGGCCGTCTCGATCCCGGGGAAAGATGAAGGATTGATCGATCTGCAAGGAAACAAACAGCGCGGGTCAGACGGCCGTGTGGTCGTGGGCAGACCTGATGATCGCCTGGCGATTGCGGATAATGGCGATAACTCCTTTCGTATGATGAGTAACCGGTCCTTCGGAAAAGGACTTCGTTTTGCCGGCCATCGGGCGCCAATCAACGCGGGGGCGGCAGGCGACATGGTCCCGTGGCTGGCCAGCGGCAGCTCAGACGGGACCGTCAGGCTATGGGATACGGCTGCCGGCAGAGAGGTTTTGCAGTTTGTTGAATTTGGCAATGGCGAATGGATTGTGATCACGCCGGAAGGGTACTACAATTCCTCGGCCCGAGGGCATGAATACCTCAACATCCGCCGGGGCAACAAGGTCTACGGTATTGACCAGTTTTATGATGTCTTTTACCGGCCCGACATTGTTTCGGCAAAGCTCAAAGGCGATGATATTACGGGCCTGGTCACCCTGACGGTGGAAGAGGCAATCCAGAATCCTCCTCCGGCAGTCAAGTTTTCTACCGTTCCCAATCGGACCGGCGACCCAAAAGTGAAGGTCTGTTATCAGGTGCAAAGCACCGGTGGCGGCATTGGGGAAGTACGCTTGTTCCAGAACGGCAAATTAATCAAGTCCGATGGATTCTATCGTGACGTTGCGGCGCAGAGTGCAACGGCAACCATGAAGCTGGCTCAGTTGAACAGCAGGGCTGTCTATCAGGATATGCGTTCCTTAACGGTGAAGGCGAAACAGAGTCCCGGTGCAGTCGTCATGCGTCCCAAGGGTGAATTGGTTAACGAATGTGTGGAACTGGAAACGATTGCCGGTGAGAACGAAATTAGTTTGACCGCCTTCAACTCTCCTAATACGGTGCAGAGTGTAATGGGCACAGTCCGTTTCATCTCTACCAGAGCGCCCGATGAACCACGACTGTATATTCTGGCGGTCGGCATTGACCGGTATCGTGACGCCTCCATCAACCTGAAGTATGCGGCTAAGGATGCTAAAGACTTCATCACGCAACTGGCAGACAGGGCTAAAACCATCTATCAGTCGTCCAATATCCATCTGACCACCCTGGTCAATGAGCAGGCCGGTAAACCCAACATTCTGGCAGCCATCGATGAACTGGCTGCACAGGTAAAGCATGGCGACGGCTTCATCTTCTTTGACGCCTCTCACGGGCTGTTATTGCAGAGCCAGTACTATATCGTAACCAGCAGCTTTGATGGCAGGCAGGACACAAGTGGTAGTTTGATCAGCTCCAACGAGATTGTTGAGATGTCCAAAAAGATCAAATCGCTTTCACAACTGTTTATTTTTGATACCTGCCATGCCGGTGGGGTGGATAATATTATCAGCGGGCTGTATGACGCCCGGATGTCGGTGCTGGCCAAAAAGATGGGGCTGCACATCTATGCCTCGGCAGGCTCCGTTCAGACAGCACTGGATGGCTATCAGGACAATGGTCTCTATACCCATACTCTCCTTTCGGGATTAAAGAACGGTGCGGCGGTGGACAAGGACAAGCGCGGTGAGGTGACGGTGAAAAACCTGGGGATTTACTCCAGGGAGATGACCATGGAGATTTCCAATAAACTCGGTCACCCCCAGACGCCGTTTATCATTAATTTCGGCAAAGACAGCCGGTTGTTTGAGGTGCGTTAAGGCATAGCAAGACGTTAGAAAATGGACAGGCTTGGCTCATCGAAAATGTCCATGGAGGTTTTTATGTTGAAGAAAAAGATTGGCTTGACGTTAATCACGGCGATATTAATGCTGGCTGTATCATTGAATTGCGCGATTGCTGCGCAAAAGCCGTCCCCCGTCCCGGAAGCAATACAAGACAGGCAGGGGCCGGAAATCTTTGTCCAGACCGGCCATTCGAGCTCAATAATATCTGCTTTCTTTACCTCCGACGGGAGGTATCTCGTCTCCTGCGGAGAAGACAAGACCATTAAAATATGGGAAGCGGCAACCGGCAGGGAAATAAGAACGCTGTTCCAAAGTGATAAAATGAGCGCCTGTGCCGTTTTCCCGGATAATCAAAAGATCCTTGCCGGCGATGAAAAAGGCAATCTCCATCTCTGGAATATGGAGACGGGAAAATCGCTGGGGAAATTTACCGGTAAATCACCGGGCACCCTAGCTACGGTATCCATCTCTCCCGACGGCCGGCATGCCGCCTCCACACATGCGGGCGGAGCGCTTGCTTATTGGGACACGGCAAACAAGAAGCAAATATTTGTTCTGGACAGATACAAGCAAAGCTCTGCCAAAGGTTCTGCTTACTATATCAAGGCGGCGGCATTCCTGTCGGACAATAATAGAATCGCTCTGGGTATTGAAGTGGTGGACCAACCTTACAAATACCGCGGTTTTAACATTGAAATTTATGACATCAAAAAAAGAAAGACGGTAAGAACCCATGAAATACTCAAAGGCGAGATGTACATAACGTCGTTTGCCGTTTCTCCCGATGGAAAATATTTCTTTGCGTCGCTGGCGGATGCCAAATCCGGCCAGACGGGGAATTTTATTTCAACGAGCAGGGACGGCACCCTGCGCCTCTGGGGTCTGGCCGCAGGCGCGGAGATTGCGCAGTTCATAACATTTACCGACGGAGAATGGATCGTCATCACGCCGGAAGGCTATTTCAACGCCTCGCCGGGCGGCGCGAAACACCTGAATGTCCGCGTCGGCAACCAGGTTTATTCCATCGATAATTTTTATGAGAAGTTTTTCAATCCTGTTTACGTTGCCTCTGTGCTCCAGAGCAGGAAGGTGGAGGTGTCTGCGGATGTCCGCGCAGGTATTTTAACGCCTCCGGAGATACGAATAGTCTCTCCCGAGCTGAATGCAACATTTGCTACAGATACAATATCCATAACCGTTTTGGCCAAAGACACAGGCGGCGGGATTGACGAAATACGGCTTCTTCAGGAAGCAGGATGGCGGATTATTTAAAAAAGTGGATATCAGAGAAGTCTATAATGAACAGGCAACCAAGGATAATATCATCTCCCAACTGAGTCAACTGCAAAGCACCAACCCGCAGGACGCTGTCCTGATTTACCTGGCGGGACATGGCGAAAGTATCAACGATAAATGGTATTTCATTCCGCATGAACTGACCTGTCCGGAACGGGAAGAAGATGTGAAGGCCAAAGGGATTTCGTCCGATGACTTGTCCGGCTATATCAAAAATATCAGGGCGCAGAAGATACTGCTGCTTGTGGACGCCTGCAAGTCGGGGGCGGTGCTGATCGCTTTCCGGGGTTTTGAAGACCGCAAGGCGCTCTCTCAACTTTCGCGGTCCACCGGCGTTCACATTGTGGCGGCATCAACCAAAGATCAGTTTGCGGCAGAAGTCAAAGATTTGGGGCACGGCATTTTCACTTACACGCTCCTGCAGGGACTAAACGGCAAGGCGGTGCGCCAGGGCGAGTCAGTGACCGTAAGAAAACTGATGAGTTATGTGGAAGAGCAGTTGCCGGAAATCACAAAAAAGTATAAACAGGAAGCTCAGTATCCCGTGGTGGATTCACGGGGGATGGATTTTCCGTTGGTGATTGCCAAGTAGAGGGTTTGTAGTGCGGACATTCATGTCCGCAAAATTATTTACGCCGGATGGTCGGATCCATGCCTTTCAAACGCAAACCGCGCCTTCCGGATTTCGATTACCTGGGTTGCCACTGTTATTCAGGATCGTTTGCCATGGATATTCACACTATCATGTAGTGCGGACATTTATGTCCGCGAAAAAGGTCAGATGTCAATCAGTCTAGGGCGTAACTTTAGCTGCGTCAGCGGTATATCAAACACGACGGAGGTTTTCTCATGCGTAAGATTTTGTTTTTTGTTGCATTGATTCTTGTTCTGGCGGTGCAGGTTTATGCATCGCAATCGACCATTAAAATCGCCGAAGGCACTGCCTGTATGGGCGATGACAAATCGCGCAAGCAGACGGAGACGGCGGCGCTTGCCGAGGCCAAGAGAAACGCCGTCGAGTCGGTCAAGACCTATGTGTCATCTGCAACCGAAGTCAAAGACTTCGAGGTTCAAAAAGACCTTGTGTCCGCATATGCCAATGCGACGGTTACGGTGATCGAAGAAATGGAGAAGAGCTGGTACAAAGATACGGCGACGGGTGATTGTTACAAGATCAAAATCAAGACGGAAGTCGTTCCCGATGAAAAGGCGATGAAGAAAGCAGAACAGAAATCCAAGGAAGCCGTCCTCGATGACCCGTCTCTGCCTCTGACCGTGAAAGTCTGGACGGATAAAACAGCCTATCGGGAAGGTGAAAAAATTAAAATTTATCTCAAAGGCAATAAACCGTTCTTTGCCCGGGTGATTTATCGCGACGCCGCCAAAACCCATTTGCAATTGCTGCCCAATCCTTACCGGCAGGACAATTATTTTCAGGGTGGCGTGACGTATGAAATCCCGTCCGGCAAAGACAAATTTGAGCTGGAAGTCAATCCGCCTTTCGGTGAGGAAAGCATCATCGTCTATGCCAGTGTCTCGGAACTGGGCGATCTAAATTTGAAAGAAGAAGGCAGTGTCTATGCCGTGAAAACCAAAACGAAAGATATTGGCATCAAGACCAGAAGCATTAAAGTTAAGGTGGCTTCCAAGGGAGGGGCCGAACAACCGGCGGAATTCTCCGAGGGCGCCGTGGTGGTTAAGACAAAAAAATAGCAGGTTACAATCATCAACAAGCAAAACCGTCTCCCTTGAAATAAAATCTTCAGCATTCGGGAGGACAAAATGAACCCAGGGGATTTGGAAAATATTGATGACTCCCCCCCAATTCCCTGCCGGGAATGCGGCTTGAATAAAAACATAAAATAGAATCGGAGGTGCGAAATGGAATTCACGGAGATTATCTATGAGAAAAAAAAAGGAATTGCCACGATCACGATCAATCGGCCGGAGAAATACAACGCCTGTACACCGGTGACGATCTATGAACTTACCCAAGCTCTCACCGACGCTTGGGTCGATAAGGACGTAGGAGTGGTCGTGCTCACCGGCGCTGGCGATAAGGCCTTCTGCACCGGAGGTGACCAGTCGATCCGTGACAAAGGCGGATACGCCGGAACAGTCGCCGCCCTCCCCCTTGAGGTAGGCTGGCAGCAGGTATCGCTTTTAATTCGTACAATTCCCAAACCGGTTATTGCCCGTGTTAATGGCTTTGCCATCGGCGGAGGAAACGTGTTCCAGGTGGTTTGCGACCTCTCCATTGCTTCCGAGACAGCTCAATTCGGTCAGGCTGGTCCCCGGGTGGGAAGCTTTGACCCCGGCTACGGCACGGGAGACCTTGCCCGGGCTGTGGGGATGAAGAAGGCCAAGGAGATCTGGTATCTGTGCCGACGGTACACGGCCAGAGAAGCATTGGACATGGGTCTTGTCAATGCCGTCGTTCCCCAGGACAAACTTGACGAAGAAGTTGGAAAATGGTGCCGGGAACTGCTGGAAAAAAGTCCTACCGCCCTGAAGATGCTCAAGTATTCTTTTCATGGAGAGACAGACGGCGTGATGGGCATTTCCAACCTGGGTGTAGGCGGCCTCAGTATGTTCTACGAAACGGACGAATCGCTGGAAGGCAAGAGAGCTTTCATGGAAAAGAGGAAGCCGGACTATGCCAAATTTCGGGGTAAGTGAGACGAAAAATTGCGCTCATGGAGGCCAAGCGATGAAGAAAATCGGTGTCGTTGGTGCGGGTACGATGGGGTCCCAGATCGGGCTTGTTTTTGCGGATGGCGGGTTTGAAACTTTTCTATATGACCTGACGGACAAGTGCCTTAACCGCGGTGTCAAATCCATTGAAAATTTCCTGGACAAGCAGGTTGCCCGAGGCAAACGGAGCATTGCAGATCGGCAGGGTGTGCTGGCAAGAATTCGCACCACTTCAACGCTTTCAGACTTGGCCGATGCGGACCTCATCATAGAAGCCGTGTTTGAAGACATGGAAACCAAACAGAAAATATTCCGGGAGCTTGATCGCATCTGCAACCCTTACACCATCCTTGCCACCAACACTTCCACCCTCAGTGTAAGCGAGATTGCTGCAGCCGCAAATCGACAGGCGCGATGTATCGGGACTCATTTTTTGATTCCAGCTGCCTTGAGTTCCCTTGTGGAGGTAAGCCGGGGTCTCGAAACATCCGATGAGACCCATGCTGCTGTTGTTGAAATATTAAAGGTTTGTGGAAAAGACACAGTGACGTTCACGGATGCGCCGGCATTCGTCCTCAATCGCCTCTATATCCCACTCCTTAATGAAGCGTTCTTCCTGTTGCAGGAAGGGGTTGGTACAGCCGAGGAGATCGATAAAGCCTGTGAGCGCGGTCTTGGATTTCCTGTAGGTCCTTTCAAAGCGTCGGATGCTTCCGGTTTGGACGTTGTCTATCGTTGCATTAAGAGCCTGCAGGAGCAATTGGGTGATAAATACCGACCTGCACCAATGCTTGCCAAGCTGGTAAAGGCCGGCCGGTTGGGTAGAAAAACCGGCAAAGGGGTGTATGACTACACTCTGAATAATAAAAACGAATAACTATTAGGATGGACTAAACAAAAAATACGATTTGTGATTTTTCAGGAACATCCATCCGCGGGAATCGTTGATTTCGCTTTCTGTTGTTACAAATCAACTGACCTGCCCCAGCCGATCAAGCAATCGCCGACGTGAACCAATTGTGCAGCGACAGGCCGCCATCGACCACAATCTCGGCACCCGTCACGTAGCCGGCGTACCTCTCGCTCATTAGCAGAACGCCCATCGCAGAGATGTCATCAGCCGTGGCGAGGCGTCCGAGGGGAATCTTTGCTGCAAGATCGGCAGCGGGCTTGAAACCACCTGCCGCGACCGCGCCGGGCACCAGCGCATTCACCCGAATGCCATGAGAGCCTAGTGCCTTGGCGAGTTCCTTTACCAGCATCACCATACCAGCCTTCGCCGTTGCATAATGCGGTAGGTTTCTTGGCGTACCCGAATGCAGTGACGTTAGGTACAGCATCCGGCCGCGGATCTTCTCATCGATCATATGGCGCGCCAGGCTGCGTCCGAGCGCAAAACCCGAGCGCAGGTTCACTTCGTGCATCGCATCCCATGTCTCGTCACTCAAACACATCAGAGTGTCCTTCTCATCGCGCGGAGGACTTGCACTGTGAACCAGCATCTCGACGTGACCGAGGCGGCGGATCGCTTTCTCGACCAGCAACTCGGCCTGCCCACGAATCGAAAGATCACATTGGATTAATTCCGCAGTTCCACCCGCCGACTTGACTGCTGCAAGTACCGCTGAGCCTAGCGCCGGATCCAGCTCTGCAAGCAGTACCCTCGCGCCTTCCCGCGCCAAGCCGAGCGCCATCGCGCGGCCGATGCCGTTGCCTGCGCCGGTCACCAACGCGGTCTCGCCTGAAAATAGTTGGTTCGCCATACGTCCTCCTTCGAGCCAATTATTATACCAAGTAGCTATCAAATAGTAAAAAGCAGATTTACCGGGCATAGTACCAAGTAAGCTTTCAAAAATTCATATTTTATTTTTTGAAAGCAACTTGGTATTAGCACTTAAATGCGATATTTTTTAATTTGTAATTGATTCACTCTGTCTCCAACCCATTTCCTAACCGGAAGGTGATAATTTTTCATTTGTTAGACTTACAACAGCTCAGTAGTGGGCAGTCATCAGAATGGATGGTTTCGGATAGAAAGAGAGTCATCATCTGAGCATATTTAATTCATGTCATTATTTGTCTAACCAAGGCTTTGAATATGGATAGCCTTTTGCCTCTTCTTTCGTTAATAATCCTGTTGCAACGAGAACTTTCCCCCATAAAGTCATTATGAAGACAAACGCAAGAAGAACACATATAGCAAAAACTATTATACTCAACGAATCAGTGAAATCCAACACGGAAGGTTTTAATTTCCTGATTATTAATATCGGTGACCCTACTGATATAAGACCTACGATCACGCCTGAGCCTTGAGTAAAAATATATTTGCCAATGCTTTTTTTCATTCCTTAATTTCTCCCGTTCTCTAACAATTAATACTCGTATCTCGCTTTATCCGAAAATTTCACGTTATCTTAGCACATGCCCTTCTTTGCTTAAAGGGAAACATTACATAATTACAATCCAACATCTACCTATATCATTTCATGTTTTGTTCAATAACAAGGATTGAACAGAAAATAAAAAAGGGGTAAACGGAATGCCGTTTACCCCTCTAAAACAAGTCAAAACTTTTTAACTAATTATAACATGGAAAAACATTTACTGTTCTCCACCGGTCTTGTAACTTTCCTTAGTCAGGAATACCGAGACAACGGTGATGGCTGCCAGACCAATCATATACCAGGCGATCGGGGCAGGATTGCCGCCGCTCTGTTTGAGCAGGTATGCAGCAATGAGCGGAGAGACACCGCCGGCAAAAATGGAGGCCAACTGATAACCGAGCGATGCGCCGCTGTAGCGGACACGGGCGCTGAAAAGTTCTGACATAAAAGCTGCCTGTGGACCATACATGGCCGAATGCCCAATAGCCATACCAACGGTTATCGCTATGATCATCCATTCGGGCGACTTCATGTCGAGCAGGAAGAACAACGGGAATGCCCATATTGCGGAGAAGACGGCGCCACCGATGTACACCGGTCGGCGACCCCAAAGATCGGACAGGTAGCCGAACAGAGGAATTGTAAATGTTTCTATAAAGGCGCCGATCAAAATAGCCGACAGAATCATCATGCGGGGCATTTTTAATACTGTAGTGACATAAACAAGAGAGAAAACAGCGTAGATATAGAAAAGCCCGTTTTCCGCAAAGCGGGCGCCCATGGCCAGCAACAGGTTTTTCGGATGCTTGGTAATGGCTTCAATGAGAGGCATCTTTGATTCCTGCTTGGCTTCTTTAATTTTTTCAAATTGGGGAGATTCCGCAATCTGCATCCGGATCCATAAACCGATGATGACCAGCGCAAAGCTAAAGAGGAAAGGAATTCTCCATGCCCAGGTGCTGGTATAAAGATCGCCGGGATACATGCTGGTAAATATCATGAAAACAACATTTCCCAGAACCAAGCCCAACGGAGCGCCTAACTGCGGCCAGCTGCCATAAAAACCGCGTCGATTAGCCGGTGCATGTTCATAAGCCATTAAAACCGCGCCGCCCCATTCACCGCCCAGGCCGATGCCCTGCAGGATACGCATGGTTACGAGCAGAATCGGCGCCCAGATGCCGATGTCATTATATGTTGGCAGCAAGCCGACACACGCCGTGGCAAGGCCCATGATCAAAAGGGTTAAATATAGCATTGTTTTTCGGCCGATACGATCGCCGAAATGCCCGAATATAATACCACCGAACGGACGGGCAACGAAGCCTACGGCGAAAGTTACCAGAGCTATTAGTGTTCCGACTGCCGGATCGAAACTAGGAAAGAATAACTTATTAAAGACCAGTGCTGCAGAAGTTCCATATAAAAAGAAATCATACCATTCAATTGCAGTGCCTATTAAGCTGGCAAACGCCACTTTAACGTGCCCGCTTTTTTTCACTTCAGGACTGTTGCTCATCATTGCCTCCCTTTTTATTAATTTTTATTTTCCCTTTGCCGTTAAGTCTCTAAGCGGGTAATCCCCTTCACCACCACCTCTCTAAGTGTAATAAAAATCACACTATGCTTTGCAATTAACATACCAGGCCTGAAAGATATTGGTATTGATTAAATATATGTATTTATTTATTAATTTATTATGATATTTTTTCTTTCTGGCAGGTATTCGTGTATCCTCATTACTACATTTATCTTCTGCTCGCCAAAATAATTATTAATTACAAGTGACTATATCTTCTGTATCCAATGATCGACATGTCGCTGTTTGTCTACGCTTTTAATGGAGACATTGCTTTTTTCTGCCGCTTGACAAAGCAGAAAAAAGCGGCTAGCAATAAAATAGATTACTTTGCTATGCTTATGGTTGTCAGACAGTCAACTCTTGGAATTGTTTACGGGAAGCAGGACAAATTGAATTGCACTCAGCCCCCGGCATTTTCTTGGATATCGGGGATTCGAATTCAGTGAAAAAAGGAGACCCCAATGGCGGAAAACACCGCAGAGGAACTTCGGGACAAAGTCCAACTGTATGAAGCCGTTCTAAATAATCTCCTCAGTGGAATCATTATAACCGATCCCGATGGCCTGGTTATTTTTTTCAGCGAAGCCTATGGAAAGTTCCTGAAAATGGATACTCAATCCAAAATCGGCAAGCATTGTACGGAGGTTATTGAAAATACCAGAATGCATGTCGTGGCTCAAACAGGCGTTCCGGAGATCAATCACCCCCATCTCATTAAAGGGCAGAATATGGTTGTGCAGCGGATTCCAATCCGGATCGATGGGCAGATGGCAGCCGTTGTCGGGCATGTCATGTTTGAAGATGTTAAGGATGTTCATTCCCTGGCCAATAAGCTCAATCTCTTGGAGTCGAAAGTAAAGCTCTATGAAAAAGAATTAGTTTCTCTTCGGTCGTCAAAATACAGCTGTAAAAACATTGTGGGGAAAAGCCGTATTATGGTTGAAATGAAGGAACTGGCCGCCAAGGCGGCCGGCATCAATGCGCCGATTCTCCTGACAGGAGAGAGTGGCACAGGCAAGGAACTCTTTGCTCATGCCATCCACCATGGAAGCGAGCGAAAGTTGTTTCCGTTTATCCGCCTGAATTGTGCAGCAATTCCCAAAGATCTTCTGGAGTCGGAGCTTTTCGGATACGAAGCGGGCGCGTTTACCGGAGCAGGCTCTAAAGGCAAGCCGGGGAAATTTGAACTGGCCCACCAGGGGACGATATTCCTCGATGAAATCAGCGAGCTGCCTCTGGATATGCAGCCCAAACTGCTTCGTGTCCTGGAAGAGAAGGAACTGGAACGTCTGGGGAGCACGAAAGTAACCAAATGTGATTTCCGGCTGATTGCCGCGACTCACGAAAATCTGGAGCAACTGGTAGCCGAGGGGAAATTCCGCATGGATCTTTTCTATCGATTGAATGTTATACTCTTTTATTTACCTTCTCTTAAGGACAGAAAAGACGACATTGCCATTCTTGCCGAACATTTCATTCAGACGATCAGTAAGGAGTTTAGCATGCCTGTCCGAAAGATTTCGCCTGAGGTCCTGCGCCTGTTCGAAAGATATTCCTGGCCTGGGAATATCCGGGAGCTTTCGAACATCCTGGAGAGAACGCTCTACTCCATGGAGCTGACGGAAGACACAGTTCGGCTTCAACACCTGCCTCTGTTTTTACGCAGCATACCCCCCGAGAAGGCAAACACGAACGGATCTAATTTAAGAAATCTCCGTGAAAGTTCGGAAAAGGTGGCCCTTGTCAATGCGATCAATCTGGCAAACAACAATAAAAACAAGGCTGCAAGCATGCTCGGCATTCATAGAACAGCCCTGTATAAAAAAATGAAAAAATTCAATATACCCCTCAATGTGCCTTAATCTGTGTATCCCAATATCTACATATAGCATTTATTCTACGTAGCTCTTATCCCATTTGTATTATTGATAATATTTTGATATGAATGAACATCAGTCGTTTCTTGTCTACACTACTAATTGTGAGAAGATTAGTAAAAACAAAATAATACCTTAATGAATATGATAGATTAGCGGAAAAAGGAAAATTAAATTTATCTGGTACGTTTTTTGATAATGTTTCTATCATCCTTAAGCGAACAACGTCCAATAATTGAAGTAGCTTATCTGTAGCAATAGTATCTTGATGGTGGGTCGCTGGGAACTGCAGGATTAAATTAATCAGAAAGGATTTTATCCATGGGAAATTTGCATGATGAAAAACAGTTCACTCATCCGATGCTGTCATCCCTTTCCTCCCCAAAACCCAAAAAAGGGAAGATCGTGACTGCCGAGGAGGCCGTCCGCATCATTCGCGATGGAGATACAATCGCTACGGAAGGATTCTGTGGGGCTTGTTTTGCCGAAGACATTGCAATTGGTCTGGAAAAGCATTTTCTGAAGACAGGCACACCGCGAAATCTGACCATCGTTTACGCCGCCGGTCAGGGAGACGGAAAAGACAGGGGCTTAAACCATCTTGGGCACGAAGGTCTTATCGGGACTGTTATCGGTGGCCATATCGGTCTGGCACCGAAGCTACAGAGATTAGTCCGGGAAAATCTGATTTTTGGATACAACATGCCCCAGGGGGTTGTTACTCATCTTTTCCGGGATATAGCTGCGGGTAAGCCCGGAACCATTACACGTGTGGGGCTGGGAACCTTCATCGATCCCCGGATTGACGGCGGAAAACTCAATGAAAAAACATTCAAAGAGGGCAGGGACATCATTGAATTGATCCAGATCAGTGGTCAGGAATATCTACTCTATAAGGCATTTCCCATCAATGTTACCATTATTCGGGGGACTACAGCGGATACGGACGGCAATGTCTCAATGGAGAAGGAACCCCTGACCTTGGAGTCCTTGTCTATGGCCATGGCGGCAAAGAATTCCGGCGGTTTTGTTATTGTCCAAGTGGAACGAATAGCGGACCGGGGGACACTAAACAGCCGTGATGTGAAGATTCCGGGGATACTGGTGGATTGCATCGTTTTGGCGCCGCCCGAAAATCACTGGCAGACGTTTGCTGAAATCTACAATCCATCTTTCAGCGGAGAGGTCAAGATCCCCATGCATTCTATTCCACCAATGGAGTTGGGACCGAGGAAAATCATTGCCCGGCGGGCGGCCTTTGAACTCACACCCAACAGCGTGGTCAATCTCGGCATCGGCATGCCGGAAGGTGTGGCGAGTGTGGCTAATGAAGAAAAAATCATTGAATATCTAACCCTGACAACGGAGCCCGGCACCATCGGCGGCATGCCCAACGGCGGTCTGAGCTTCGGCACGGCAACCAACATGGACTGCCTGATCGATCAGCCTTATCAATTTGATTTTTATGATGGCGGCGGATTGGATACAGCCTTTCTCGGCGCAGCGGAAGCGGATGAGGAGGGCAATGTCAATGTCAGCAAGTTTGGCCCAAGGTTCGTTGGTCCCGGGGGATTCATCAACATCAGCCAGAATGCTAAAAAGGTTGTTTTTGTGGGGACATTTACGGCGGGAAAGCTGCAAGTGTCCGTTGTCAACGGGAAGCTCTCCATCGATCATGAGGGCATAGAAAGAAAATTCATCAAACAGGTCGAGCAGAAGACCTTCAGCGGGCGCTTTGCGGCACAGAATCATAAGCCCGTTATCTATGTCACGGAGCGGTGCGTCTTCAATCTGACGGAAGAAGGAATGGAATTAATCGAGATTGCCCCGGGGATCGACCTGCAAAAGGATATCCTCGACCAGATGGGTTTTCGGCCCATTATCAAGGGAACTCCAAAGCTGATGGATGCCCGGATCTTTAAGATCGAGACTATGGGTCTGAAGAGCGAGCTTCTGACCATCCCATTGGAAGAACGCCTGAATTACCACGCGGAAGAAAACGTCTTTTTTGTCAATTTTGAAAATCTGTACATCCGTTCCCGTGGAGATATTGAAAAGATCAGAACACTGATCGGAGAAATATTGGGGCCGCTGAACAAGAAAGTTAACACGATCGTCAATTATGATAACTTCAATATCCTGCCCGAGTTGACCGATGACTATAAGGACTTGATCAATGATGCCATGCAGTATTATGAAGGTGTCACGCGTTACACAACAAGCGCCTTTTTGCGGATGAAAATGGGAGAGGAGTTGGAAAAGCGCCACTTGGCGCCGTATATTTATGAAAGCCCCGAAGAAGCCCGTCAGGCGTTGAAAAAATAGAAATCCAAATGGAGAGGGGGAAGAAAAAAGTCTTTAAAAATATTCTCAATCCGTTTTAATCGCCGATTTTTCCCGATGGCGCAAAATAGCCAGGGCAACCAAACGATCGAGTAGCTCGCTGTATGGGATGCCGGTGGCCTCCCAGAGTTTGGGATACATGCTGATGCTGGTAAATCCGGGTAGCGTGTTGATTTCGTTAAGATAAAACTCGCCCGTCTTTTTATCCAGAAAGAAATCCACGCGCGCCATGGAATTGCAATTGAGCGCTTTAAAGCCTGCGACGGCACACTGGCGAAGGGCGGCGGCAAGCCTTGCGGGAATCTTCGCTGGGATGTTTATCTTTGCGCCCTGGGGATCAAGATACTTGGCTTCATAGGAATAAAATTCATGTTGGGGAAGGATCTCGCCCAGGACGGACGCCTGCGGACGTTCGTTTCCCAGCACGGCACATTCAATCTCCCGGCAGTCGATGCCTGTTTCAATCATAATCCTGGTGTCGAACTGAAAAGCGTAATCAATGGCCGAGGCCAGCTCTTTTTTTTCTTTTACCTTTTTAATTCCCACGGAAGAACCGGTGCATAAGGGCTTGACAAAAAGCGGCAGGTTGAGCTCTTTTTGGGCCTTGCGCAGAATCTTTTCAGGCTGTTCGCGCCACTCATGCCTGCCCACCGTGATCCAGGGAACAACCGGGATGCCGGCTTCCTTCAATAACCGTTTGGCGATGTCCTTGTCCATGCCGATGGCGGAGCCGGCCACATCCACGCCCACGTAGGGAACCATGGCCAGCTCCAGAAGCCCCTGAAGCGTGCCGTCCTCGCCGTATGTGCCGTGCAAAACGGGGAAAATCAGATCGACAACCACCTTTTCTCCGCTTGCTTCCAGATTGTATAGATGCAGTTTGTTTTGCTGTTCGAAATGATTGACCAGCCACAATCCCCGTTTTTTTAAGGATAGAATTTTGCCGAAGGCTTTATCCGCGACAATTTCCGGTTGGTCCTGAACGTACCAGCGACCGTCACGATCGATGCCGATGGCGATGACGTCGTATTTGGATTTATCCAGTGCCGCGACAACGGATGCCGCCGAACAAAGCGATACATGATGCTCGCCGGATCGACCGCCGTACAAAACGCCGATTTTTAATTTTGATTTGGGTTGGGATTTGCTTTTGCGCTGCATAAATTATCCTTCAGTATGTATAGGTAACAGCAGCTCCAAGAGAGAACCGCTGGGTATATTGTCCTTCCATATTCAGACGGAAGCCCTTTAAAAGGGGAATATCTACTCCGGCAAAGCCTCCGGCAATCGATTTGTTTCTTATCGAAACGTTTCCTGCTGCGTACTCAAGTCCTGGGATATTCGCATCCAGAGAAGCCCTGGCTTCGGAATAATAAACGTATGGACCAGCGTATAGCTTTATGTCCCATGGAGCAGTAGCTTGAAGCGCCATGCCCAAATTTATATCCCAAAGATTTTTTATCTTGAGCTCGGCGATGTAAGGTGTACCATTATTGCTTCCTGCAATATCATCGGTGTAGTTGCTGAAGTGATAGGTTCCCTGGATAAAAGCGCCAATACCAAAAATCTTATTAAATGGGAAAAAGCCTTTGGCCCCCAACGTACCAAAAAATTTCCAGTTTTCTTCAAAATCATTTTTAGATGTTGTAGTCAAAGCATTGGTGGAACGAAAGGCATCGCAAATTTTCAGATCGGATATCCCGATGCGTCCGTAGATTTCCCACCGGTTTTTGGCGCCATACGCGACCTGAGAATAAATTTGATTCTGCCTGACGATATGATCCGTATCACTCGTGAAAGTATCTTCATGATACCGGTAACCGATCGCCGTGTTCAGTCCTCCGGCTTCCCGGGAAACGGTTTGCGGCGGACCAAACAGTCCACCCGCGGCGGCAACCGAGTTCATGGCCAGAAGCCATAATGCTGACAGAGAGATCATGATTAACTTCTTCGTAAGGATTGCTCCTTTCCGCCGGACTTATTTTTCCGGCTGGGGCATATCCGCTGCCGGATTGCTTGTGCCCGAGTCCTTAAACAGCAGCGACCTGGCCTTGCGTGCTTTTATTTCTTTCATGCGATACTGGATATAGGCGTCGCGGATCGCCACATAGGGATCGATGGCGGCCCCGATGAGTGATTCATAATCCCCTATCCGCAGCGATGCGTAATTGATTTTTTCGTATGCCCAGACTCCCCGGTTGATATACCAGGGATAAATATATGAAGGGGGATATAAAAATTGGTTACCGACTATTGTCATAGAATCCCGCGGACTCGACGGTCCATAGACCGGCCAGACGATATAGAAGCCATGCCCCACCCCATAAACACCCAAGGTCTGACCCAGATCGGCATCCTGCTTCTGGAGATCCAGTTCCTTGCCGGCAGCAGGATCCATGAGTCCTCCAACGCCCCAGAGGGTGTTAATGGCAAAACGGCCCAATTCCGTCGCAGCGCCGGCAAAGTCGGTCTGGAGTACGCAGTTAAGAAAGCGCCCCGGAAACGCCAAATTGGAAAAGAAATTTTTTACACTGATTCGCGCGGGTTCAGGAACGACCAGGTTATATCCTTGGGCAACCGGTTTGAGCGCCCAGAAATACAGTTTATCATTGAATTGGTGCATGGCCCGGTTGAAGGGTTCTATGGGATCGGCAATCGTGATTCTTTCTTCCTTGAAAAGCTCGTCGTCGTAATCCGGGTTCTCATCATCTTTGCGTTCATCATGGACGGCGTCATCCTGTTTTTTTGACGATGTCGCCGGGTTGTCGCCTGCTTGGGCCGGCAAAGCCGGTTGAGGCGACAAAGCGTCTGCCGGCGCTCCTATCGGCCGAGCGGCCAGACAGAGGCCGGGGGCGCTCCCCGCGGACAGAATGAGGAACAATACAATCCAAGATATGTAAAACTTCATGATCGGGTGTCCGTTATTTCTTAATGAGCTTTTACCTTTTTACGCAAAGTCTCCAGCAGTTGTTCCGGTGTGCCGCTGGCCAGGATTTCATTAAACTGGGTTCGATAGTTCTGAACCAGACTCACATTCTCCACGACAACGTCGTAAACCTTCCATTTGCCGTTTTTGAGAATCATCCTGTAGAAGATGGGAATTTCTTTGGAGGAAGTAACAATTTTCGACTGAACTTCCGCCTTGTCTTCCGGGATCATCGTTTCTTTATAAAAAACGATTTTTTCGTTCGGGTGGTCCATAATTTTATCGATATAAGTTTTTTCCAGAACATGTTCAAATAGATCAACAAATTCAATACGTTGAGCTGGGCTGAGCTTATTCCAGTTGCGCGTCAGTGTGCGCCTGGAAAATTCCATTTCATCAAACATATCTTTGTAGATCCCGCGGAGCTTTTCAATCTTCTTTTCCTTGGCTTCCGGCGCTTTCAGCTTTGGATCTCTGAGCACATCGAGCACCCGTGTGACGGTGTTTTCAACAGCGACCGTCGGCGCTCCGGCGTACACCGGAACGGATAATATGAAAATCATCAATAGACTGAGTACGGTAAAACGTTTTTTCATCACGTAATCCTCCTGTAACCTATTTCTTTTCTTTCTCATTATTCTTATCCTTTTTCACTTCTCCAAAGGCGTATTTGCTGATGAGTTGCTCAATATCCATGGCCGCCTGCGTGTCTATAATGACACCGTTGGGCTTCAGGAGGGCGCCTCCGCCGCCCGGGTCAATACTGAGATATTTGTCACCAATAAGTCCTTCCGTTTTGATAGAGGCGATGGCATCATCGTAGATTTTGATATCTTTTTTAATTCTAATTTCCACAATGGCCTTCTGATTTTCCTGGTCCATCTTGATTTTTTCTACCCGCCCGACATCAATACCCAAAATATTAACAGGGCTGCCAATTCTTAAGCCGGTAACGGTTGTAAATTTGGCAATGAGCGAGTAGGAATTATCTCCCAGAATATTGACTTTGCCGAGTTTCACAGTCATGTATCCGACGCAGAGCAGGCCGAAAATAACAAAGATGCCAACGATTGTCTCCATAGTGTACTTTTTCATTTATTCACTCCCCGGCGGCACAGTGCAGCCGCCCTATTTCTTTTTGTTGAGATTTGGCTAAAGAAACAACCGAATCTATGTCGATCGTTGATTGACCTTGGGCAAT
>JANYAF010000031.1 GCA_025355175.1 Deltaproteobacteria bacterium
AGAACCAGGCAAAAAACGCTGCCAATATTCTGTGAATAAGTATATGGCAGAGCCTGAAAAAAATATTAAAATGAGGAGTAAAATTATCTCATACAAATCTATTCGAAGCAAGCTTCGGGGAATATGACCCGGAGAGATTTAATGCCATAATTTTACTCCTCATTTTAATATTTTTTTCAGGCTCTGCCATATACTTATTCACAGAATATTGGCAGCGTTTTTTGCCTGGTTCTTACAGAGTTTTGGTTTCTAGCATATCCGAAAAGAAAAGTCATCATATCTCTGGCTGTAGATGGCATTTTCATGGATTCTTTTTTAATGCTGTTTTAAGCATTTTCGTCAATAAATATGTGCATCCATAATTAACGATCACCAAATCTCTTCCCAATTTAGCCTTGACAAATATATGCGACTATGATTTACGCATCACCTTATTACTTTGAGGGGTTTAAACATGAAAAAGACTTTGACCAATAAATCTAATACCAAACGAAAGAGATCACATGGATTTCTTGTCCGCATGGCATCCAAAACCGGCAGACAGGTTTTAAGCCGAAGAAGAGCCAAAGGCAGAAAGAGATTAGCCGTATAATTCCGTTATATTACCGTCTCGCAGGACTATTGGGTTTCCATATATGAAAGCGCAATCTTACCGTAGAGCGGATAAGGTCACTAATAAAAGCAGATATCGGATTATTTACGATCAGGGGGTCTGGAGAAGTTCTCAATTCTTTACAATGATAACATGCGGCAACTCGGATGCAGTCAAACGCCTGGGAATAACCGTTACGAAAAAAGCGGGCAACGCTGTTTTTCGAAATCGATTTAAACGACTCATTCGGGAATTCTTCCGCCGCAACAGAGACTTGTTTCCCGCGGAACATGACGTTGTGGTCATGGCCAAAAAAAACATGCCGCCTCTTACCTATCAGGAAGCAGAGAGAGAATTGACCGAACTCTTCACACGGAAGGCCGGCAGATAGAATATGTTCAGAAAAACGTTGGTAAACTTCTTTGTTTTCATCATTCGTTTATACCAAGCCTGTATTTCACCATTCTTTTTTGCGCCATCCTGCCGTTTTCACCCGTCCTGTTCGCAGTACACCATTGACGCGATTAAATTGCACGGACCGGCAAAAGGGTCATATTTGGGGGCAAAAAGAATTCTGCGCTGCAATCCCCTGCATCCCGGCGGTTACGATCCCGTCAAGTAAACTAATGAAATTGGAGGTACCCTCATGGACAAAAGGACTATTCTAGCCGTCGTCCTGTCACTGGCTGTTCTATTGGTTTATCAATTCTTTTTTGTCAAGCCACCCGAACCGCAAAAGGTCGCAGCACCACAACAGTCAGCCGATCAAGTAAAAAATAACAAGGCGCCGTCATCTACTCCGGCGGCAACAAGCGCCATCGCCAAACCCGGTCTCAAAACAGTGGCCGTCAAACCGGAAGCGCCGGCTCGCGACATAAAAGTGGAAACACCTCATTATACGGCTGTTTTCTCAACACGCGGCGGCGCCCTGAAATCCCTGAAGCTCAAAAATTACTACCAGGATTGCTACGAGTGCACCGACGATATCTATCCGCGCTTAAAAAGTTTTTTTACCGGCACCAAGGAACCTGTTAAGCCCAAAACAAAGTATTTTGTTGAGCTGGTCGACGTTCGCGATGGCATGCCCTATCCGCTGGCCGTCACCTTCCCCGACTCCAGCGCCGATGTTGCCCCGGACGCAATTTTTGATATAGCCGCAGGCAAACTTGATTTGATCAATACCAAAGAAAAGCAGCAACTTATTTTCTCCAAAACCTATAGTGCCGTCAAAATAGAAAAGATTTTTACGTTTGATCCGGCAGGCTACGCCATCGGTCTGGAAGTCAAGGTACACAATCTGACATCGTCGCCCATTACGCAAATCCCGAGACTTAACTGGTATCAGTATGTTGATCCTCAGAAAGTCGATGACAGCTACGGACATGACGGCCCCGCCATCTCGGTCGGAGGAAGCATTGAACGCCTGGAAGTAAAAAAACTGAACAGCGAAAGCATCCTGGGTCCCAATGTAGTGTGGGGCGCATTTGAAAGCAAATACTTTATCGCATCATTCATCCCGGAAAACCCGTCGCTGACCAATGTCGTGATGACCCGCGACGCAGCAAATATGGTCGCCGTCGGCATGAAAGGCCGAAAAGAACTCATTCCCGGCGGGCAAAACAGCGTTTTCTCATACTCGCTATATCTCGGACCCAAACAATATGATCTACTGAAGACACTGGGTGTCGGCCTGGAAAGTGCCATCGATTTCGGCTGGTTTAAATGGTTGGCTATTCCCGCTTTATGGATCCTCAACTTTCTGTATGGTTTTGTCCTGAACTACGGCATTGCGATCATTATCTTGACCACCATCATTAAAATTATCTTCTGGCCGCTTGGCAACCTGAGCTACAAATCGATGAATGAGATGAAGAAGCTTCAGCCGAAAATCGAGGCGATGAAGGAAAAATACAAGAATGATCAGGCCAAAATCGGGTCTGAAACCATGGCGCTCTACCGCGAGCATAAAGTCAATCCATTTTCCGGCTGCCTGCCGATGCTGATTCAGATTCCCGTGTTTTTCGGCCTGTATAAAGCACTGATGTATTCCATCGAACTGCGTCAATCGCCTCTATTTTTATGGATTCAGGATTTATCGGCCCCGGATCCCTATTACATCACCCCGATCATTATGGGCGCCACACAATTCATCTCGCAGAAAATGACCCCCGCCATGGGAGATCCGATGCAGCAGAAAATCATGCTGCTCATGCCGGTTATTTTTACCTTTTTCTTTTTAAATTTCCCGTCAGGACTGGTCATTTACTGGCTATTCAATAATATTTTACAAATCGGCCAGCAATACTACATTAATAGAAAGCTGGCGTAGTGATACCATAAACACGGAGTTCAACATGAGTTCAAAGACATTGGACATAGAAGAAAAAACCATTGACGGCGCTATTGAAAAAGCGTGCCGTGATTTCGGCGTGCCGAGAGAAAAATTAAATATTGAAATTATTTCCGAAGGCTCCACCGGTTTTTTAGGCCTGATGGCCAAAAAGGCCAAAATCCGCGCCTCCCTGGTTTCGTTCGATATGGATTTTTCTTTAGCTGACAGTCATCGGCCCGTCAGGCAGGAAACCAAACGGGTTGACTCAAAACCTGAAGCAAAACCAGATACAAGGCCAAGCGCAAAGCAAGAAACAAAACCCGACAGGAAGCCGGAAATCAGGCAGGAGACAAAACCTGAGACAAAGCATACGGCCAGACCCAAAGCTGAACATCGGGTTGCAAGGCCTGCGCCTGCGCCTGCGCCCAGACCGCCCGTCGCCCGACCCACACCTGTCCTGATAACGCCGGCTGCTCCACTCACTGCCACTCGGGAATTTCCGCCACTGACTGTCCCGGCTGTTGTAGCCATTGCCGCTACCACGCCAGCCGCGCTGAAGGTCAGAGACCTGCTGTCCGGCATATTAAGCAAAATGACCTTTGAATGCCAGGTGACAGCCACTGAAACAGACGACACGATTATCCTCAGCATCGCAGGCGACGAAAGCGGTCTTTTGATCGGCCGGCGCGGACAAAATCTGGACGCGCTTCAGTACATATTAAACAAGGCCATCAACAAATCCGACGCTGAACGCAAGATGATCATCGTGGATTCGGAGGAATACCGAAAAAGAAGAGAAGAATCACTGCTCAGCATGGCCGAGCGGATTCGTGATAAAGTCAAAAAAACACAGAAGCCCCTATCGCTCAGCCACATGAACGCTCATGACCGCCGCATCATTCATCTGGCGTTACAGGAAGACGAATCGCTCGTCACCAAAAGCCGCGGTGAAGGCGAGTATCGGAAGGTCATTGTTCTGCCGGCCAGAAAAGGAAATACCGGCACAACGGGCAGAGCAAGAAGCCGGCAATAGTTCGGCCGGAGCGACGCCTCGAACATGAAGGGAAAGTGCCAGAAAAGTGCAAACCCCGGACACCATCGCAGCCATCGCCACCCCTTTCGGCACGGCGGGAGTGGGCATCATCCGTGTCAGCGGACCTCTGGCTCCTGAATTGGGGCGGCTTCTTTTCCGTCCCGCGCATCAAAATTGCAATTGGCAGAGCCATCATTTGTATCACGGTGACATTGTCACAGTTGACGGCACAACTATTCTGGATGAAGTATTAGTAACACTGATGAGCAAACCGCGCTCGTTCACCGGTGAGGACGTGCTCGAAATTTCCTGTCATGGCAACCCTCTGATCCTGCAAACCATTCTGGAACAATTGATGACGCTGGGCTGCCGCCCGGCGCGGCCTGGAGAATTCACAGAGCGCGCATTTTTTAACGGCCGGATGGATTTGTCACAGGCAGAGGCGCTCGCCGCCATGATTTCCGCCCAGTCGGCAAAAGCCTATCAAATCGGACTGGCCCAGTTGAAAGGATCACTGGGCCTTAAAATCGGCGAACTGCGTACCTTGCTGATTGACGCGCTGGCGGGGCTCGAAGCAGCCATCGATTTTACCGACGACGTTTCAGAGCACGAAGCGCCCGTCATCCCCCCGCAAATCCATGAGGCTATCTATGGCATGAATTTACTTTTATCAACCTATCGGCAGGCTCGATTATTCACTGAGGGCATTCAAGTCGTCATTACCGGCAAGCCCAATGTGGGCAAATCCAGCCTGCTCAACAGCCTTACCGGCAGAAAAAAAGCGATTGTCACCGACATCCCCGGCACCACCCGGGATCTCATTACAGAAACGATCGCCCTGGGCGGCCTTTGCGTGCACCTGACGGACACAGCCGGTATCCGGAAACCCCAAGATGCCATTGAAAAAGAAGGCATTGATCTGGTTTGGGAACACTTAGAGCAGGCCGACGTCATTGTAATTCTGCTCGACGGCAGCAACCCTCTGACTGAAGAAGATCAACATCTTCTGAAACAAAATAAAAATCGCGACTGCAAGATACTTATTGCCGTTAACAAATCTGATCTACCGGCGGCTTGGCGGCCGGATCAGATTCCGGATTATCCCCTGCCCGGCGTCAATCTGCTTAAAATATCGGCAAAATTCGGCGACGGGCTGGATACGCTCCGGGAGGCCCTAACCGATTTAACCGGCAACCACGACATACTCAGCGACGGCGGCATGATCACCCAATTGCGCCATAAACTGGCGCTGGAAAAGGCGCAGGCCAACCTCACGGCAGCCCAGCAAAGCCTCACCACCGGTCACTCTCCCGAATTCGCCGCCTTTGAACACCGCTGCGCCCTGGAGGCCCTTGATGAAATCAC
>JANYAF010000036.1 GCA_025355175.1 Deltaproteobacteria bacterium
AAGAAGAGAACCGATTGTTCAAAAAGGACTGCCGTCGGTCCGCATTCCTCGCCTAAAAGGCATCGCCGCCCCCGATTTTCGATCAAGTTATCCCTTGACTTGAGAAAACTGTGCTCCTATACTCCGAACCGTCAAAAGCAAGTTCTTATCAATCAAAAGCAAGTTCTTATCAATCATTCCGGCAAAATACTTGCCTTTAAAGGCGGCTTTTGTCATCTTTAAGTAGCCATTGTGTCCGATAGCAGGCGTAATAAAGAATAAAAATTGCTAACTGCTTTACAGTAAGCAAGGAGGTGCTGATGAAACTCAAAGAAAAAATTCATCACGCGATGAACACGATGAAAAGTGAAGAATTACGACTATTATACGAGCAGATCCAACTGCTCCAGCACATGAAGCAGGCTTATCAACCCCGCAAAACCAGAATACCTATCGAGGATATTTTACAAATGACCAGCTCGTCGCCGGGATGCTGGTCTGAAACCGTGAAGGAAGAAAGAACGGAACGGATATGACCTATTTTTTCAGCGCAAAATGGCTGCCAGGATTTTGTAGGCTTGCTTGAGCTGTTCCCCGTCTGCTTCGTTGATGAGCGATAGGACGAGATTCTTTCTTTTGGTGACGTCCTCGATCTGTACAACCGCAAATATTTCTCCCAAATCCACATCCAGAGCCTGAGATAATTTAATCAGGGTGTTCAGGGTAGGATTCTCTTTCCCCCGTTCGATGCTGCTTAGATACTTGGGACCGATGCCCATGTTATCTGCTAATTCTTCCTGAGTCAGCCCTTTTTTCCTCCTGATCTCGCCGACCCTGAGGCCGATAAACCTTTTCAGATCCACATCCACATACACATTCATGTCCCCCTTGCCCATTTATGCTTGCAGAAAATCAGGGGGCTAATAACTACCCATTGCCATGAATAAGCTTGACATATTCACAGTAACGGCATAACAAGCAGCAACGGGAATTCACAGTTTCACTAATTATTATTTTCTTACGTAAAGAGACTATGGTACCTTCATCGCTGCTTACCGAAAATCCTTCCCAACTGAAAGAACTTCGAATTCAAAACAGCGTATTGAAAGAATCCCTTCAGCAGGTGCAGGAATCGCTGGATGAGATCGATGATCGCGAAGAAACTTCTCGGACGCTGGTTGACGCCCAATTCAAGTATTGAGGGCTTGCTGTGGAAGATGCAAAGAAGACCAAGAAACAACTAATAGAAGAACTCAAAGAGCTTCGCCTGCGACCAGGATCCCCTGAGAAAGTAGTATTTCCTGACAGTAAGCACCCGGAAGAGGAAATGCAACAGCAGCTCCATAAACTGGCTGAGCGAGTTAAAGAACTGGATTGTCTCTATGGCATCTCTGATCTAATCGAAACGCCAGGCATCTCATTAGAAGAGATCTTGCGAGGCACGGTCGATCTATTACCCCGGGCATGGCAATATCCTGACCTGAGCTGTGCACGCATAGTTCTGAAAGATCAAACCTACGAGACAAAAAATTTTCAAGAAAGCTCATGGCGGTTAGCCGGCAACATTAGGGTGCAGGGTGAACTAACCGGCATGGTGGAGGTGTTTTACCTGACAGAACCAGCTCCCGATGGTCAATCGCTGTTTCTGCCGGAAGAAGTCAAGCTGCTCAATGCCGTGGCTGAAAGTCTTGGCCGCGTGACCGACCGCAAGCAGGCTGAGGAGGCACTACGGGATCGCGAGGAACGGTACCGCGAATTTTTCACTACATCACGTGACTGTGTCTTCATCAGTTCGCCGGACGGCCGGTTAATCGATTTCAATGACGCCACACTGGAGATGTTCGGGTATGATAATCGAGAGGAAATATCTTATGTTACAATTCCCTCCCTCTATGCAAACCCTGAAGATCGGTCCGTGTTTCTGAACCTGATCGTACGGGATGGATATGTAAAGGAGTTCCCGGTCCAGTTGAAGCGGCGGGACGGAACGGTCATTGACTCGCTTATCACCGGGGTGCCGCTGCGAAACCCCGATGGCACCATAAAGGCGCTTATCGGCACAGCCCGGGACATCTCGGAACATAAGAGGATAGAAAGGGACTTAGCTGACAGGCAAAAGGAACTGGAAAAGCGGACGGCGGAACTGGAAGAGGCCAACACGGCCCTACGGGTCATTCTGAGACGCCGTGAAGAAGATCAGAAAATTACGGAGGAAAAGATTCAGAACAATGTTAATGAGTTGATCATGCCCCTGGTCAGAAAATTGAAACAGACATGTCTCAATGGCCAGGGCCTGAATGTCGTAAACCTCTTAGAGAACAATATCGGCAATATCACCGCCCCGTTTATCAACCATTTATCGACGGCCCACAAGACCATGACGCCCAAGGAAATTCAGGTGGCCGCCCTGATTCGCCAAGGTAATAAATCCAAAGAAATTGCTGCAATCATCGGCGTCTCTATAGGCACCGTCAACACCCACCGCGATAATATCCGCAAAAAGCTCCACCTGAAGTCAAAAGACGTCAACCTCCACGCCCACTTGCTTTCCCTGGCCTGATACAGATTTTTCCTCTACACTTATTCTATATTCAATCCATATTGACTTACTATTCCCTACAAATATAAATATAATTCCCGCTTAATATTTATCAGCAGCATCGCATGGTGCGAAGGCGTAATGTTTTGAGGTGATTGTATGTGCAGGAAAATCCACTTTTTATGCTGGTTATTGTTCCTATCTTTTCTTGTCCCCCAAATAAATCCAAATTACCTTTGTGCTCAAGAAAAAATTATAGTGGGATTCGGAGGTTTATGGACCGCAGGACAAGAGAAAAACTACCCTATTTACAACAGGATAAAGCAAAAGTATCCGTTTAAACTTGCTAAGGCTGTTACAGCGGCTATCGAGAAAGTTTCAGAAAGCCTGCCATTCAATACTCTTTTCGAATCCGATACAGAAACTATGAAGAGGCATCTGGATTATCCATATTCTCTTGCGGTGGCCATCACCAGAGACGATGTTGTTAGTGAACGTTTCACCACGGCGGCGGCAGAAATCAATAAAACTATCGTGAACGTCGGTATGGTTGGTGATTCCGGCGAAATCGGCCGGTAGTTCCGATCCAAATCGGCCACCTGTTCCGACGGAAAACGGCCGGTG
>JANYAF010000061.1 GCA_025355175.1 Deltaproteobacteria bacterium
AAAAAACTTGCTCAAATCTTCGCCGATTCCGGCGTTAATAGTATTACCATCGTTCGGATGGAGGTCCCCTGCTGCGGCGGCCTGACCCAAATCATCAAACAGGCTCTGGCAATCTCGGGCGCGAATATTCCGGTCACGGAAGTTACAGTTGGAATCTCCGGAGATATAATTGGAGAACGGCGGCCAGATACCGTGTTGGTATAAAATCGATCTTCTAAATAAGGGGAAAATGAGGGGCGGCGTGATATACACCGCCCCTCAAAAGATATTGTTATCGTGAAACTCCAATTTAATGAGCGCCAAGCTTCAGAAATAAAGTGCACTGAAGCTTGCTGGTCGAATTATGCCGCAAAGCGGAGGGTTTTCGAAATCAACTTCGATTCATACCCGTTAGTCCAACAGGTAGGACGCTTCGGGAATTTCCATCACGGAATTGTCGCCTTCCTTGATGGCCCGCAGATTAGCACCTACTTGGGGAAGAATGTTATGGGCGAAAAATTTCGCCGACGCTATTTTACCGGCATAGTATGGATATTCAAAATGTTCCTTGCCGATCTCATCGATTTTTTTCTGAGCAATGAGAGCATGTTCCAGCAGCAGCTTGGCGCCATAAATATGGCCGGTTGCCTGTAAGATGCGGGTGGCAAAGAAACCGATCATCCCGAACTTGCCCTGTCCCAGATATCCGACCATCGCTGCCTGGATTTCCTTGTATTGGTTCAATGCCTCAGCTAGCAGGGCAACTTGCGCGCTTAAAACTTTATCATCTTTATTGTCGGCAACGAATTTTTCCAGTTCCGCAAACCATGAAGCAAAAACCTGCCCCCCTCCCATCATCCATTTGCGGCCGATGAGATCCAGAGATTGTATGTAGTTGGTGCCTTCCCAGATGGGGTAGATACGGCAGTCCCTGAGCTGCTGCGCGATCGGGTAATCCTCGGAGAATCCATAGCCGCCGTAGCACTGCATCGCCTCGGAAATGCTGAGGAACGCCATATCCGAACACCAGGCCTTCACGATCGGAATGTTCACTTCCACAAAAACCTTGGCGCGTTTTCGTTCTTCTTCGTCACTGGTGTTTTCCGCGATATCCATGCAGTAGTAAGACATGGAAATCATTGCCCGGCTGGCCTCGGTGATGGACTTCTGGTACATCAGCATGCGGCGTACATCTTCGTGCTGAATAATAGATACTCTGACGGATTTGGGATTGGTGATCGGTCGTCCCTGGATGCGCCCGGCAGCGTACATCGCCGCGTTGTTGTAGGATACTGTGGCTGCCGCATTAGCCGCCAATCCCGTGACGGTGCGCTCCTCGTTCATCATCTGGAACATCTGGGCCATCCCCGCGCCTTTGCCGTCGACAGGGGCATTGCCCAGAAGGTAGCCCCGGCATTTATTATCTTCGCCAAAATTAATGATGCTGGTGGCCGATCCGCGGAGACCCATCTTGTGTTCTACACCGCCGCAGTTAACATCGTTGAATTCACCTTTTTCGCCCGCTTCAGTTGGCCAGTATTTGGGAACGACAAACAGTGATATTCCTTTCGTACCGGGCACACTGCCTTCAATGCGGGCCAGTGTCAGGTGAATGATATTTTCAGTAATGTCCTGGTCGCCGCCGGTGATGAAGCATTTGGTGCCGACAATATTGTAAACACCAGGCTCATCGGTGGGGAAAGCTTTGGTGGTGATATCACCAACGTCCGAACCGCTGTTGGGTTCCGTTAGGTCCATCGTACCCGCTCAATGACCGGAAAACATTTTGGGCAAAAATATATTTTTTACCTTTTCACTGCCGAAATCGCGGATCAGACCGGCCGAGCCGGTTGTTGCCATGACATAAGGCCCGGACGCAGCATTAGCGGCGGCAAGAAACTCATTAGTCGCGCCCATCAAGGTCAGCGGCAGAGAACTTGGGTCGCTGTGATCGGCATTACTCGACCCCAGGCCGTTTTCCTGAACAGTCCAGTAAGGTTTCTTGAAGGATTCAGGAGTGGTGACTTTACCGTTTTTATACACGGCGTGAATCGTATCGCCATCTTCGTTGGTTGGCGCTACAGCTTCTTTGGCTATTTTCATAGCGTTTTCCAGAATGGAATCGATGTCGTCGACAGAATAACCTCCCTGGAAGCGTCCGGCCTCAAAAACCTTGGACATGTCCAGCCATTCTTTTAAAATAAACTTTTGGTCGCGTGTGGAATACAGAAAATTTGATGCCATATCTTTGTTCTCCTTTACCCAGTGGAATAGTAAATTTTGGGCGGCGGCATTGTAAGAAAAACTTTAA
>JANYAF010000104.1 GCA_025355175.1 Deltaproteobacteria bacterium
TAAACGAAGATTGACAACCCGAAACAGTTTCCGCAATTCGGACTTCCGGAACTTTGCATAGTAATTGAGCCACCCCCGTATCTTGGACTTTAACAGTTCCGCTATCCGGCTCAAAGGAAAATGTACCCAGCGGTGGATTTCTAGCTTTCGCAGCCCATCCGTGATCCGGGCAATGTTCTTTTGGCTGATAGCTGGCGTAAAGCCCATCCTGAACTTGCCACGCTCTTTGACCATCCGTGGCTTGAAGGTGAACCCAAGAAAATCGAACTTCTGGTAGTAAACCTTGAACGGTGGCTGACACTTCTGGTTGCGGCGACAATAAACGATCTTAGACTTCTCTTTGGATAATTCCAGTTTGCAGTCTTTTAACCGTTTCTTGATCGCTTCCATCAGCTCCTTTGTAACCGCATTCATGATTACTGATTTTCGCAATAAATGAAGTGTTTCCATTTGCCGTTGCTTGACAGTGACTGCCGCATCAATCGCTGCACAGCTTGCGTCTAGGAAGGCCGCAATCCGCTCTTGTTCCTGACGCGGCGGCAAAGGGACGCGCGCTGAACGGAAGGCATATTGCGGCAACCCAAAGCGGGTAACACCAACTGCTCTTGCCTCGTATTGTGCGCGAAACCGTTTGGACGCATGAACCCACGCGAGAAAAGGTCCATAAATACGCCTTGAGCGTGGCCGCATCATAGCCAGATGGTAACCACAAAGTACATTTGGAATATCTTCGGTGACCAGTGCGGTAATGGCGATATCGTCGGGTGTTTCAGAGTCTTTTGTTGAAAGGACATCATGCCGCCGTATCTGAAACTTTTCAATCTCCCGTGGTAACGCTGTTGCCTCCATGAAATCCAGCGTGCCGGTTATCTTTTCATTTTTGTAAACATCCACATAATTGCATAGCCGGACAGCCAATTCGTCATCTTCGGTATGCTTATCCACGTTACTAAAAAATACATCGACAACATCATCAATACGGCAAGCTTTCCAGTCGGACGGTAACGTATCAATCCAAGGATACAGCGTCTTTGAGTCATCAATCACGGGACCATCACCAAGCCCTCTGCCGTCCGGTGTTTTCGGAACTTGCTGTGACATTTTTCCGGTCTTCATGATCGCTTCTCTTTTTTTTCCGGCAGGGTGGCGCGGACGACGTCGGCCAGTTGCCGGGCTGTCGGCAGCTTGCCTTTCATATCGGCGGGCAATTTCGACTGAAGCTGATACTCGGCCACGCCGATCGGGTTTTGCTTGGTTTTAAGGGCGTATTCGACTTCCACATCATCTTTTTCGGCGCAGAGAATGACGCCGATAGAGGGGTTGTCATCTGGAGCGCGTTCCTTGTCGTTTAAGAGATTGAGATAGAAATCCATTTTGCCTGCGTGTTCCGGCTCGAATGCGCCGACTTTGAGCTCAAACGCAACCAGCGCTTTAAGAAAGCGATGATAAAAAAGCAGGTCGATAAAATACTCTTCCTTTCCCAGCGCCAGCCGGTGCTGGCGGCCCACAAAGCAAAAGCCGTAGCCCAGTTCCAAAATGAAATCGCGCAGCCGCTCGATCAGCCGGTCTTCCAGTTCGCGCTCTTTCACCTCGCGCCGGATGCCGAGGAATTCGAGGTTGTAGGAGCTTTTCAGCGCTTCGTCCGCCTGCTCAGCTAAGTTTTGCGGTAAAGCCAACGGGAAATTGTGCGTTTTCTTTTCCGTAATCGCCCGCTCATACGCTCCGGCTTTGATCTGGTGGAGCAGAACATTGCGCGACCAGCCGAAGCGGGCGGTCGCCTGGAGGTAATAAAGGCGGGCTGCGGGATCGGTGAGCTTGGCTAAAACATTGGCATGATGGCCCCATGGAACTGCGGCGACCAATTCTCTCACAAACTGTGAGAGTTCTTTGGGGCTCGGCGTTTTCCGCCCTTTCTTTTCCAATTCTCTCACAGCCTGTGAGAGAAACAGGTTGTCCGTGTACGTCTGAAAAAACTGGAGCATCCGCCACACATTTTGCGGTGAGAAACCGAGGGAGCCGGGGAATGCCTTTTGTAAGTCCGCCGAAACCATCTCGACTATCGAATCGCCCCATCCGAGTGTCTGCTGTTTCTCCACGATGCCACGCCCGATATCCCAATACAGCAGGATCAAATCCCGGTTGACGGCGCGCGCCGCGGAAACCCGGGCGGACAAAACTCGTCCTTTCAACTCTTCGATGAACCGCTGGTACGCAGGCGATACGATGGAGATCTCTTGTGACTTTTTCATCTTGCCAGGCCCTCCAAAAGTTTTTCTGCTTCTTTTTCCAGCTTCCAGAATTCCGCAAGCAACTCTTTGGCCGGTGTGGGCGGTTCGTAACGATAGAAATATTTATTGGGTAGGATTTCGTAACCCCGTTGAGGGCTATCCTGCCAGCGGATAATGGGCTTGGCAATCTCCTTCTTTAAAAATTCCTCGATGTTTTCGCCGTGCGGAATGTATTCGTCGTCTTTCACATAATGGCGATGCGTCCATGTAACCGAAACGACTTCCGGCCTGCCTTCCATCAGCGCCTTGATTTTTTTTGTTACGTCATCCTTGGCGGTAATTTTGAGGATTTCCGTCTTTTCGCCTCCGTCACTTTTTAACCGGACTGAAAAAGTCAGGTCACTGTCATAGAATTCTTGTTCCTTCTTAAGCGTCGCGGCGGTAAAGGTCTTTTCGTAAGGTTCGGTGATAATGGCGGGCTGGTCATTTTCGTCAAACTGCCAGAACACCACGCTGACCTTATGAAAAGCAAAATCCTCCCGCCGGAAAATTTTGACCTGATCGTCGGAAAAAACTTTTTTCCAGCCGTCGCGGTAGCGTTCCTCTATCCAGGCGCGGTGTACGTCGGTGATGCGGTTGCGCTTGCTGCCGAAAGATTTCGGTTCTTTTTCAAACTGTTTGCGGGCGTCGATCAGCATGACGCGGTTTTTGTGAGAAGCGGGCTTGCTGTTGCGCAAAAGCCAGATGTAGGTAAAAATGCCGGTGTTGTAAAAGAGCTGGTCGGGCAGCAAGACAATGGCGTCGAGCCAGTCGTTTTCCAGAATCCAGCGGCGGATTTCGCTTTCGCCGGAACCGCAATCGCCGTTGGAAAGCGGCGACCCGTTAAAAATGATGGCCATGCGGCTTTCTCCTTTGTCCGGTTCTTTCATTTTGGCCAGCATGGTTTGCAGGAAAAGCAGCGCGCCGTCGTTAACACGCGGCATCCCCGCCCGATAGCGTGTCGTTCTCAGCTTGCGCGCTTCGGTTTCGTAACCGTCCTTGCCACCCCAGGTGACGCCGAAAGGTGGATTGGAGAGCATAAAGTCAAACCGATACTTGTTTTCGGGCAACTGATCGCCCGGCTCCCTGCTGTGCGGATCGTGGGGAATCAATGAGTTGCCGTAATGCACCTTGGCCTGTTTGTCGTTTTTGATGAGTAAGTCGGCCTGGCAGACGGCGTAGTTTGTGGGAGAAAGCTCGTGACCATGGACGGTGACATACTTTTCGACATTGTCTTTTTCTTTTTGGGTTGCGGCGCGATCAAGCAGGTGTTCTTTGGCGACGGATAACATGCCGCCGGTGCCGCAGGCCGGGTCATAGATGGACAGGTGGCGGTCGGGAAGGGGAATATTGAGCAGCTCAAACCATCAAACGGATGACTTCGCGCGGCGTGAAATGGTCTCCGGCTTCCTCGCCGCTTTGTTCTGAAAAACGTCGGAGCAGTTCCTCGTAAATGTACCCCATCTCCAGCGGCGACAGATTATCCGGGCCAAGTTCCAGCTCCTTATATTGATTGAGTATCGGCGCCAGCCGGTTGTTCTTCACCATCTGGCCGATGGTGGCCCGGTAATTGAAGTGCTCGATGACGTCGTCAACATTTTTAGAGAATCCGTTGATATAGGCGCGGAAATTTTCTTCAATAAGCGCATGATCTTCTTCATAAACCCGGCGCAAGGTCCAATCGGTTTTATTGGAGAAAGACGCGCCGCTGGTTTCCAGACCTTTGACCAGCTTGGCCAGTTCTTTTTCTGTGAGCTTTGGCCGCTTGGCGAGCACGTCCGCCGCCCTGTCTTCCCGCCATTTGGTCAGCACGCATTCCAGCCGACGAATGACAATAATTGGCAAAATGACGTTCTGATATTCGTAGGCTTTGAATTTGCCACGCAAACGCTGAGCGGATTTCCATATTTCGTCGGCAAGATTGTCCAGTTTCTGTTTATTGAGTGCAAGGGTCATTAATTTGAGTTTCCAATATACTTTAGAAATTTTTTAAATCGTTTCTCCAACTGCTTGTTGCCGAAAGCGGTAAGATAATTTTGAAGCTTTTTTTTGTCTGCCTGTGCGTTGAATTCCGTGCTGTTAAAACGCAAGCCGGCAAAGTCGTCTTCCTTCTCCATCCGTGGATTCAAATAAAAGAAGTCCAGGATGGCTTTTTCCATTTCCGCGATTTTGAAGGTGTGCCCCTGATAGCTAATCAGCTGATAGCCGAACATCAATTGCGGTTTAATGTGCCTGTAAATGAATTCGCCATAATCGGTTTGGAAATGGTTTGTTTTACGGGAGGCGACTGAGGTAATGCCATAAACGGCTTCCGGTATCAAATGGTAATATGAAAAAGCCATCTCCATTGACACGTAGGACGGTGTGTAAATTTTGTTCGCGATGATGAAAAGAACCGATTCACTGATCTCAATGCCGGAAAAGGCATAATGTCCCCGCCTGACCATTTTGATATAGCCTTTTTCCTGCCATTCGTTCAAACGCCGCAGGTCAAAACCGGCATCGATCTTACGAATGTCATTCAGATTGAAAACTACAAAATCTTTAAATTTCTCTTTAAACGCGAGGAAAATCATGTCATCATATTTCCGTTATATGTGGTTTATAACATAATACGTAATCATATTGACATAGTTTTTATAAATATCAAGTTAATTTTTAACCATGAATACGTCCGGTTGGTAGCACATCAAAAATGATTATTTCCTTTAGCGCGCAGAAGCTCATGAAGCTCAAAATGACATATTGTCAAGTCTTTGCAATTGTGACATATGGAAATAGCTCATAGCTCATAGTTAAGGACACAAGGAGGTTCTTTTGGCAGTTAAAAAAAATGAATCCTCAAGACGTCTGCTTTTATGCATCAACGCCGTCTTGCAGAAAAAAGCGAAAAATATCGTTGTTTTGAATGTCAAAGAGATTTCTTCCTTTACGGACTATCTGCTGATCTGCTCGGGCGCTACCGACCGGCAGGTGCAGGCTGTTTCCGATGCGATCCAGGAATATCTCAAGAAAGAAGATATCAGACCGCTGGGGGTGGAAGGTAAAACCAATGCGGAATGGATTCTGCTGGATTATGATGATGTGGTCATCTCCGTTTTTCAGGAGTCGGCTCGCTCATTCTACGGTCTGGAAGACTTGTGGGACGCGCCACGCATGAAGATTGACGAAAACGCCGCCGAAATAAAAAAATTAACCAAGGATATGGCTTGATTTTAAATGATTTTTTTCATGAAATATCCGATGCGCTTTTCCCGCCTCTTTGTCTCGCGTGCTCTGAGGTTCTCGCCTCCGGCCCCCCAGAGGTCTTCTGTCCCGAATGCCGTCGTCAAATCACCTTTATCACCGGTAGTTGCTGTCCGGTTTGCGGCATAATATTCCCCGATTCGCCTTCCGGAAATCACCTGTGCGGAAGCTGCCTGGAAAATAAACCCTGGTTCACGTCCGCCCGCGCCGCTGTTGCCTATGATGGCGTCATTCTCGATGCAATCCACCAATTCAAGTACGGACGCAATATCACAACAGGCGCAGCGTTGGCGCGTCTGTTGGCCGGTTTTGATTTTGCCGACATAAATTTGGGCATTTTTGATGCCATTGTCCCTGTCCCTTTGCATATCAAACGGCTACGGGAAAGGGGTTTTAATCAATCGCTTATTTTAGCCCGCGCTTTAGGGAAGAAATATAGCATGGATGTCGATTTTTCCTTGCTAAAAAGGCACAAATTTACTTTAACGCAGACAGGTCTGGATAAAAAGGAAAGAAAAAAAAATATTTCCGGCGCTTTTATCGCCGTTTTACCGGAAAGAATCCAAAACAGGAATTTGATCCTGGTTGATGATGTTTATACAACAGGCGCCACGATCAACGAATGCGCTAAAACGCTGGTCAAGGCCGGCGCTAGTCAGGTGGCGGTATTGACGCTGGCCAGGGTTCTTTAGCAGGCTCTGCTCAAAAACCCATCATCTGAATATATCTTAACCAATGATGATAAAGGAGTTGTCATGAATAAGATTCTCGACAGAAAAATTCTAAAAGATAACTTGGACGTACTGCGCGGGGAAGGCAAGAAAATTGCTTTCACCAACGGCTGTTTT
>JANYAF010000117.1 GCA_025355175.1 Deltaproteobacteria bacterium
GAGAAAACTCATTGGCGACATGTCGGATACGGAAAAGTTTCTGGTCGGAATTGATTTGAAAAACAAGAAGGCAGAAGGCAGAAGGCAGAAGGCAGAATAAAAAAACATTCTGGATTCTGTCTTCAATTTTAAAGAGAGCTATCTATGAACACAAACGAGAGAACCCGCGAACAGCTTTTAGATGATTTGCAGGAACTCAAAGAGCGGATAGCGGAGTCCGAAGAAACGTTGCGCGCCATTGTGAGCGGTGAAGTGGACGGTCTGGTGGTCCATGCTGCAGAAGGCGATCGCGTCTTTACCCTGTCGGGGGCCGACCTTCCCTACCGGATCATGATCGAAGCCATGAACGAAGGGGCCGTCACCCTGGCCGCCGACGGCACGATCCTTTTTTGCAACCAGCGGTTTGCGGATATCGTCTCGGGATCTCTGGAAAACATTATCGGGACCACCATCTACCGCTATTTTTCTTCAACAGATCTTCCGTTATTCGAAACGCTGCTCGCGCAGGGTTTAACGGAAAACCGCAAGCTGGAACTGGCTTTAAAAACCGAAGGAAATAATTTCACGCCGGTCCTTCTTTCCATCAGCGCCCTTCGACACACGGATACTCATGACACGGTGTGCATGGTGGTGACGGATCTGACCCAGCAAAAGCAAAATGAAGCCATGCGGGTGGAAGAGGCGGCCATGCAAAAAGCGCATGACAAGCTCGAAGCCCAGGTCGAAGAACGAACGGTCGAACTACGCGCGGCCCTGTCTGAAATTAAGGCGATGAAAGAACAGCTCGAGGTGGAAAATATTTATTTCCGCCACGAGAGCAAGATGAAACACCAATTTACAAATATTATCGGGCAGAGCGATGCCCTCAAGTATGTTCTCCACCGGACCGAGCAGGTGGCGCCGACCAACACCACGACCCTCATTCTCGGCGAAACCGGCACGGGAAAAGAGTTGATCGCCGCCGCCATTCATAACCTGAGCCCCCGTAAAGCGCGGCCTTTGTTCACGATCAACTGCGCCGCCCTGCCGACCAATCTCATCGAGAGTGAACTGTTCGGCTGCGAGAAAGGCGCTTTTACCGGGGCCGACAGCCGGCGGATCGGCCGGTTTGAAATTGCCAATGGCTCCACCCTCTGCCTGGACGAAATCGGAGAACTGCCGCTGGAGTTGCAGGCCAAGCTTCTGCGGGTCATTCAGCATCACGAATTTGAACGTCTGGGCTCGTTCCAGACGATCAAAATAGACGTGCGGCTCTTGGCGACAACCAATCGGAACCTTGAGGAAGAAGTCCGCGAGGGCCGGTTTCGGCAGGACCTTTATTATCGGCTCAATGTCTTCCCCATCACCGTTCCGCCGCTCAGACAGCGCAAAGATGACATCCCGCTGATGGTCGAATCTTTCATGGAACGGTATTCTCGAAAACTGGGCAAACAGATTGCGTCCATCTCGAAGGAGACGATGAAGACACTGCAGAATTATCCTTGGCCCGGCAATGTCCGGGAGTTGGAGAGCATCATTGAACGGGCCGTGATCTTGTGCCAGGGACCGCTTCTACATCTGGCGGACCAACTGGAGATTTCATCCCCCGCCATATCATCCGCCGTGAGAACCCTGAAAGAAATGGAGCGAAACCAAATACTGAAAATCCTTTCTGAAACAAGATGGCGCATCGAGGGCAAGGACGGGGCCGCAGCGAGCCTGGGCCTCAACGCCAGCACGCTCAGGGCGAGGATGCATAAGCTAGGAATCATCCGGCCGCAGACAAAGAAAGAAAATAGTATTAAGATTTAAGTCTTAAGATTTAAGGATTTAAGGATTTTTTTCCGTCATCCGAGACTCTTGGCACTTAATACTTAAAACTTAAAACTTTTCCCCTGTCCCTTCCCCTCAACATCCTGAGGACCCACCAAATGCTGAGGGCATGTTTAATCCTTCCCTGATTGCCGGATGTTCTCTTCCATTGGCCTAAACATCTGTTATCAAACAATAATTTCAAATTGATTATTTACCCTCGCCTACTGGCAGGCTTTTTGCTTTTACGTCTACCAAGTCAATCGGATGGTTCAGAACACGCTCGCTTACCCGCAAGACAGTTACAGGGGTAATGCGATCGCTACTGTATTAAAGGCGAAAGGAAGCAACATGTCTAACCCTATACCGATAAATCCACCCAAATCGGAAAAAGCGCCGGCCCTGTGGGATAAACTGGGAATCAAATTGAACCATCCCAAGACCGCCAAAGACGCCATACAAATGGCCGGATTGGATTACACCGTCGCGAAGAAGTCGCTGGGGTTGAAAACGGGTTTGAATCAAGATGCGTATGCAACCCTGCGTACGGATACCGGTGACATCCTGGGCGTCGTCAACGAGCGTTACGAACCCCTTCAGAACATCGATGCTTTCACTTTCTTCGACGCTTTGGTTGCTGATGATGAAGCAATATACGAAACAGCCGGCGTTCTGGGCAAAGGGGAATGCGTTTGGATTCTGGCGAAACTTCCGGGTTATATTAAGGTCCATGGCAACGACATCGTCAACAAATATATTTTGCTTACCAACAGCCATGACAGCAACTCACATGTTCGATTGAAAATTATTCCTATCCGCGCCATTTGCAATAATACCTTG
>JANYAF010000120.1 GCA_025355175.1 Deltaproteobacteria bacterium
CAGGTCTTTTCACACTGATCTTCCTGGGGACAGACGCGGCCGCAGACGGCGGGGAGGCAATTCGTTTCTTTCAGGGTCCGGGCGGCCCCAATAAAATCTCCCTCGGCAATCTGGAGGATGAATTCCGGGATCCGGACGTCAACGGGACAGCCTTCCACACATCCGGGCTTCTTGCACTGGATGCAGCGCCGCGCTTCCAATATGGCCGTCTCCGGGGGATAACCGCAAGGCACTTCGTCAAAGTTCTTCACCCTGTCCCCGGGGTCCTGCTCCGGCATCGCCTGGCTCCCCGGTTCGCCCACCACGCCCTGATCCTGGGGCAGGATCGGGCAAAGCTAAGCAAGCGGCATGGCGCCACCGCCGTCCGGGAATTTCGCGAAAGAGGAATCCTTCCGGAGGTGTTGCTCAATTATCTGGCCCTTTTGGGGGCCTCCTTTGGAGAAGGAAAGGAAGTCTTTACCACTGAAGAGATGATCGACGCATTTTCTCTCGACCGGGCAGGTAAAAGCGGCGCTATTTTTGATGAAGACAAACTGCTCTGGCTCAACAGCCTGTACATCAGGAAGGAATCCCCGGAGACGCTTGCCGGGCACATGCGACCGTTTATCAGCGCGGCCGGCTATGATCATCTCGCGGAGGTCCGTCTCCATAAGATTATCGAGGCAGTCCGGGACAATCTGACCAATCTGACTGAAATAGGCAATTATCTGCGCATTTTTGACGATAATGCCTATGAACTTTCCGTTGAAGCATTGCAGCTCCTTGGCACCGCAGACGCAAAGAAGGTTATAGTCGGCCTCCTTGGGCTCCTCGATGATCCTGACGCGGTTCCTGCGGAAGACGACCGGCTTTATGTAACTCTGATGCCCCTAATGCCCGAGAAAACAGGCCTGCGGGGAAAGAAGCTCTTCATGCCCATCCGCGCCGCTATCACCGGCCGGACCAAAGGGCCGGAATTGGATCGATGCTTTGCCGTTCTCGGCAAAGCATCCCTGCAACACCGCCTGCACCGGGCCATCACCGCCACCGCCTGAACATATACAGATCAGTGCCGTACACCGGCAGCGAAACCGCACGCAGGAGCACAATGTCCAGCACTTCCATTTCAAAACGTTCCCGAGCAATCTACATGCCGATTACATAAAACATGAAATGTCACTGCTTTTGTGGGCAGCTGTTCGTGACGCACATGATAACTGTCGTACTATCCATTTAAATACGATTTACTGGAAGTGAGTAATCCACCAATGCTTTGTCAAAAGCGGTATTATTACATGTTAAACTATCTTCTAAAATATATATAACTGCTATTTGTATTCACAATGATCAGCTTTTCGAAACCCAAAACGGGAACATGGTCGGTTATTAGCATAATTATTGCGGGTACATAAACAATGCCGGAGCTCCGGCAGACCTGCGGAGATCATCATAATGTCGGCGGGCTAAGAGCTTCTTTTATTGTGTGCATGGATGACCATTCAGCCGCTACCGCAACTTCACGGGCTTTCCAGAGGCCTTAACGGCTTTCATAGGATTTATCCATCGTTGCCTATACTTTCCTCATGGATGGCGGCTGGCTTCGGAATCCGCTGCTGCTGAGGGGTCTTTTTAACTGGTATCTTCAACAGTGCTAATTCAGCACATGGGTAGCTAATACCTTCTGCAAATCATAGATGTTTACTTTCTTGTTGAATTTTTTCTCAAGCGGTGCCGGATCACTACCAATCCATAATTTCAATTCCGCATCAAGATCAAAAGTACCTGCCGTTTCTATGCTGAATTTTGTGATCTTGTTGTATGGTATAGAAAGATATTCGATTTTCTTCCCAGTAAGGCCTTGAATATCAACAAGAATCAATCTCTTATTTGTGAATACAAAAGTATCACGAATAACTTGAAATCCTACCTCAATGGTTTCATCATCCACTATCAACTGACCATAATCTGAGCGCAGTTTCTCAGCCTCTACTACTCCTGCGTTTCCCAGGATTCCTGATAATAGTCCCATGATCACTTCTCCTTTCTCTGCGGCAATTATGTTCGATAAATCATCAAATAGTGGATTGGCTTAAAAGTCCTTCTTTTCATCATCAAGCCAACGCTAATTGTTGCGGCTGGTTGCTGCTTTTGACCTACCAGAAAAATCAACCATATAAGCCCCAGAAGGTTCCTTGACGGATGACTTCTGAGGCTTATGAGTTTTACACACACTTACGTAAATTGCAATTGATACTCCACATATTTAGGCCAAGCTGACCCTAAATACGGGGGAGAACAAAAGCGCTGTTAACCTTCTGCTAATTTTGCATCCGCCTGCTTCTTCATGGATTCCTGAGAGGGCATAGATATGCCATTAGTTTTACCATAATCAATCAGTTTACCGCTGTACTGCTGCAGGTTATTTGCCTGCGGTGGAATTTCCTGGACGACAAATTGAGCAACGTCAATAACTTCTTTTACTTTGCCTGCTGCGCCCCAGGATACTTGCTTCAGAGCCGCCTGCGACTCCTGTAGTAGGTCGCTTGCATTTTTGGCGGCGAATCCATCCAGGATCACGCCAATACCGATTTTCAGAATTGAGCTACCAAGACTCTCTTGTGCCTTTTCTTTGCTCATCTGGGATGCCAGCTCGACCTTGTTCAAAGAAGCAGTTGCATTGTTGACCTCACCCACCAATGCTTTTGTGGCGTTTTTGTCTCCCTTCTTTGCCTTGGCATTGACGATGCTTTGCTGGAGCTTCTCCGCCTCCGCTTTTTGACCAACAGCGATTTGAACAAGTACAATGCCCTCCGCAAACGATATAGTTGCTGATTGAACATTGTTCAAGAGCGACGCAGATCGTTTTGACAGACCATCCACATCTACCTTGGCCTTATCGTCCTTTTTGCCGCCGAAGAAACCCTGTGCCGCTACTGTTGAAACCACAAAGATAATCAACAATATTGCCAAGCCAACGATTCTGATTCCCTTCATCATCAAACCCCCTTCAATAATTTATTATTCTTACTTGGTTGTAAGTTCCTTTAAGTTTTTATTATCTCGTAAAAATAAAGACAATTTTCCCTTCGTCGATTTTCGGACCATCAAATTCTTCGCCAGAAAATCCAGGGGTTTTGTCACCCTCAAGCTTATCCAGGATTGCATCGCCAAGTTTGTTTTTGGCCCCCTTGAAAGATACTTGCATGAGAAGTACTTTGTCCGAGGGATTGGTCTGCTGTCTTATGGTAGCGACGGATTCAATGGCTTTGATCAGGGGCCTTTGCTGTTTGCGCGTGTTGGTAATATTTCGCACCTCAATAGTATAGAATTGTCCAAGCGAACTACGTTTTTCCCATGTGTCCACCGTCTGACCAGCCAAAGTCTTTGCAGCCAAAACAGCAATTTTTTTAATCGCTTGTGCTTCCGCATCCTCTCGACTTCCGCTGGTGGCGCTTGTCGTGTTTGAGTAAACACCAACAATATCTCCGGAATTTACATCAATGATCTCGACGCCCACTTTTGATCTTACTACTTGCTTTCCCGTGCTTTCCGAAATCTGGTAATCAATGATTTGCACTTCACCCCTCGCAACAAAATTAGCGCCTTCCTTCTCCGCTTTTTTCCGGACTTGCTCCCGGTCAAAAACGTCTATGGAGGATCTTGCCAGCGACTCGGCTTGCGCGATTTTCCTGGCCTCATCTGCCGCCATAAGATCGAAGCCTTTTTCTTTGAATTCCTGGCCAAAGGAATCAATGATGGTCATATCGGGGAATTTCTTCCATTCTGTTTCACTCAGTCTCATAGCGGAAGTACTTGATTTTGTGACTTTCACGGAGGCATCAACAGCCTTCGAAGAATCGACGGCGCCTTTTACTTTATAAGTATTGGCTCGAGATGCACTTGCTTCACCGGACCCTGAATAAGAACCTTCAGCAGCGGCGCGACCTTTACCGGAATACGACCCTTTATAATCTGCCTTGGCCTTGCCATCGTAACTGCGGCTGGCTTCTACATCACCGCTGACTTCTGCGGTATCATTCGTGGCCTTGCCACTCACAGAGGCGCGGGCTGACCCCTTTCCTCGTTCACTTGCGGAACCACTATATTCTGCACTTGCTCTCTCCTGTGCGGACACATCAATACTTTCCGAAGATTTTGCCCGTGCGCCGACCGCATATTTCCCCTCACTGCTTGATTTTTCATCAATGCTGCCGTCTATCTGTTCCTGGTCACGGCGCTTTGCCGAAACATCTATCTGCTCAGTTTTGGATTCAAACCCGCCCTTCTCGGCAATTTTTTTCCACGTCGTCAAAACAAACGTAATAGATGGATTCCCCAAAGCCTGCGCAGCCTTGCCCAATCGTTTCTTAAACGCCTCGTTAATTTTTTCGGTCATGACCTTGGCACGCAGGGTGACGTTATATCTGCCGCTTTTAGCCCCTTCCTTAATTATATCGTATTCTTTCACGTAGCCTTCGGCGTTGGATTTGATCTCATCCTTGATCACCTCAAAATCCTTGACCTCCGTACTGCTCTGGATGACCACGCCGACGCCCATTTCAACAGCGGTACGCAACGCATCGTGAACAGCTAATTTCTTTGCCTGATCTTCATTGCCGCTGACAATGTCTGCCGTTCCTGATACGGTGATCTCTTTGTATTCTTGAGGCCAACAGACATTCGGTGATACTGAAACTGAAAATAGCATTAGAAGAGAAAGGGCAATAATTGTTCCATGCAGGGATCTCGTTTTCATAAAGCTTCCTCCATAGCTGCTTTGGCGGTCAATTGGTGGATCAGGTCAAAAAATTCATCTTTATCTGCAAATTGATGCATCCCGGGGACCAAATTTTTTGATGCTGTCTCATCAAATTTTTTAGAAAAATTCTTGTCGGGCATTTCCACTTTCAGCCATGCTTTATAAGCCCAAATTTCATTAACATTGTTCCCCTCGATCATCATGGAGTTAACCCCGGTCAGGTCGAGGTGAACAGGATATTTAGGCGCAGCGACATCAAACCGGTGGGCTTGACCGTCTTTAACAAAAACCGCGAAGGACTCACCGGTTGCCTCTGTAACCCATTCACCGCTTAGCTTTGACGGCAATACCGCCTTCCCTGAGCGAGCTACGAGAAAATCTGAAAACCACTGGGCGACCTGCTGTCCCAATATTTTTTCCTCAAACATAGCCGATGCTTTCTTTGATGATATTTTGAATGTGGCAACCTGATAGGTGTCTTCAGACATACCCTTGCAGATATATCCAGCAACGCGACAGCCCTTGGATAGTTTGAATTCCTTATCGAGACTTACGGTGCACGCTGTTTTTTGCAGTTGCTTGACCGTTCCCCTTCCAAGCCTATTGCCAGCTTCGTCCAGGAAATCGACCTTGTTGTCCTTTTCTATCCCCTGAAGGGCGCCGAAATTAACGACGGCGCTGTTAGAATCAATTGAGGTTACAGTGCCATTTACTTTATCCAGACTAATCCCTTTCAATCTTTTTACCAGATGATCTTCAATGGTTTTGGTTGCCGTCTTTATGAACAATTCGTCTATTTCTGCTTCAGTCAATCGCTTTTCACCATCCAATTGCTGTGAATAACCGACAAGCGGTAAAGAAAAGATAATTGTATTTTGCTCGGCTTTTTGATTATTCTGGGCAGGCGTTGTCTGGTAAATGATGATGACCATACTGGAGATTCCGGAGCAAATCGGCCACTCATTCCGGAGCAAATCGGCCACCGATTCCGATTCAAATCGGCCACTGATTCCGGACCAAATCGGCCGGGCATTCCGATGCAAATCGGCCACCCCTTTGCAGGGTGAAGTGACG
>JANYAF010000210.1 GCA_025355175.1 Deltaproteobacteria bacterium
GACTTCACTCTACAACGATGTGGAAATGCCGCTGCTGTTTACGCTGGCCGCGATGGAGAAAAAAGGCGTGTTGGTGGATACCGTCCTTTTGAAGCAGATGTCCGAGGAGCTGGGTCAATTGCTGTCTTTCTCCGAAGAAAAGATTCATCGTCTGGCCGGAGAAAAGTTCAACATCAACTCCCCCAAGCAATTGCAGACGATTCTTTTTGAAAAGCTCAACCTTCCCAAGGGTAAAAAAACAAAAGAAGGATATTCCACGGATGTGGATGTTTTGAACGACTTGGCCCGAAGCCACGAGCTGCCCGCCGAGATTCTAGCTTACCGCAGCCTTGCGAAACTCAAATCCACGTATGTGGATGCACTGCCCGCTTTGATTCATCCGCAAACTGGCAGGATTCATACATCCTACAACCAGACCGTGGCGGCCACCGGCAGACTATCCAGCAGCAATCCCAATTTGCAGAATATTCCCATTCGGACACTGGAGGGAAAAAGAATCCGCCAGGCCTTTATTGCCGCGCCCGATTGCGTTTTGATTTCCGCCGATTATTCGCAAATTGAGCTCAGAGTGCTGGCGAACCTGTCCCAAGACGAATCGCTGCTGGAGGCCTTCGCCTCCGATGAAGATATTCACAGCCGCACCGCATCCGACATTTTCGGCGTCTTTCCGCAAATGGTCAATCCCGATATGCGCCGGCAGGCCAAAGTCATCAATTTCGGCATTCTTTATGGGATGAGCGCGTTCGGTTTGGCCAGGGAACTGGGTGTTCCGCAGAAAACCGCGCAGGCCTACATTGACGGCTACTTTGCCCGTTATAAAAAAGTCCGCACCTATCTGGACGGCATTTTAGATGGCGCAAGACGCGACGGGTATGTCTGCACCCTCTTGAACCGCCGCCGTTACCTGCCGGAATTAAAAAGTCAGATTCCTTCCGTGCGCCAGTTTGCCGAACGTATGGCCATTAACGCGCCCATCCAGGGCTCCGCAGCGGATTTGATCAAAGTGGCGATGGTCAACATTGATCATCTGCTTTCGAAGAAAAAACTTTCCGCCCGCCTGATCATGCAGGTGCATGACGAGTTGGTTGTCGAAGCGCCGGTTCAGGAAAAACAAGAAGTCATGCAACTGGTCAAAAAAGAAATGGAAGAAGTCATCAAACTTAAAGTGCCCCTGAGAGTGGAGATCGCAGCCGGCAAAAACTGGGATGAAGCACATTAGAAAATAGGCTGAAGCGTTTTAGGCTGAAGGCTGAAGGAAAAGCCGGACAGCATTTTGAGCAGCCTTGAAACATTATTTTCTCTCCCTTATTTTTTACTGCGGGCTCGCTTCTCCGCCCATTCGAAGTAGGTCCCGATAGAATAAATGGCGTCCTGCATCAGGGAGTATACGGGGAATCCTGCCTTGCGCAGGGCGGCAAATGTGCCAATCCTGATGCGTTCCGCATCCAGATCATCTTCCACAAAACTGGACAAAATGGAGATGACAGGCTTCTTGATCTGTTTAGCCATTTCGAAGATGGTGTCATTATTGTTTTTAACATTCAGGAATAATTCCGAACGCATGATGTATTCGACGGAAAAGTAGGGAACAATCACGTCGATGCCATCGTCTTCATCAAGCGCCTTCATGGTATGCAGCATGATATTGAGGTCGAAACCGAAGGCTCCCAGATCGATCGGGTTTGTTGTAGAGGTGTTGACACCCATGATTTTTTCGTTGATCATCTTTTGTGCTTTTTCACCTAATTCAGGAAGAGAAAGGCCCGACTTCACGGCCAGATCGCTGAAGAGGACCGAAACGCCGCCTCCGGCGCCGAGAAATCCCACACGTTTTCCTGTTAATGTTTTCTGAATGGTGCCCAGCATCACCAGATCCATCATCTGCTCAAAATCATCAACCAGAATGGCGCCATACTGGCGGACTGCAGCAGCCCAGATCGTGTAATTGCTCGCCATTGCGCCCGTATGGCTCGCCGCGGCCTTTGATCCGGCATCCGTTTTCCCCCCTTTGAGAATAATCACCGGTTTTATGGCTGTCGTCCGCCGAAGCGTCTTGAGAAATGTTTCCGTATCCTTGATGTCTTCAATGTAGCAGGCGATAAGCTTGATATTCTGGTCGGAGGCGAGATAGTTCAGATAATCTTCAATTCGAAGATCGATTTGGTTTCCGTATGAAACGACTTTATTGAGCACAATCTTTCTTGTCGATGCCATCGCCAGAAAATTTGCCGTGACCCCGCCCGATTGCCCTAGGAAGGCAACGGATCCCAGCGATTCCTGCGGAGGCCCGGTCGTGAAAGAAATGTTCGATTCGGAACAGTGAATCCCCACACAATTGGGGCCGACAATCCGGAGATCCCCTTTTCGCGCCTCCCGGATTAAATCCTCTTCCAATTGACGGTTTCCCGTCTCTCCGAAGCCGGAGGTAAAAAAGTGGATGAATTTGATTTGCTTGCGAACTGCCGCCTTAACAATGTCTATGGATTGTTCCAGAGGCGCGGCAACGATCGCAAAATCGACCGGCTCAGGGAGTTCCTCGATGGACGCATAGGCCTTGACACCACTCACTATGCTGCGCCGTGGATTGACCGGATAGAGAGCCCCTTTGAAGCCGTTCATCTGTAATATTTGAAAATATGGCATTTTTCCGCCGCCAAGATTGTCTGAGGCGCCGATAACCGCTATGCTTTTCGGATGAAATAAAAGATCAAGATTCAATGCAATAAACCTCCATGTTTCCCGTTAGTTTTAAAAAATGTTACCATTCCTCTTCAGGCGATCCTATGCCTATGCTTTCGGCCCGTTACTAAGGGCCGAAATATAGATGTGAGCACAGGTGTATGTCAAGGTAATAAATCATTTGGTGGTATGTCTCTTTAGCTTTTTTTATTCACGCTTTTGATAATATCCATGGTATGTAAAGGCCAAATTCATTTGCATATATTGGGTCGTTGCTGTAATTTATTAGTAACAACATAGGCGTTAGGTCTATTCATTAGAAAAGGGGTAAGCTGTGAGTTGGGAAAATGTTCATAAAATGGTTAAATTCATGATACCTGAGATAAAAGAACAGATCGATGAAAGTAATATTGATAATAAAATAACTGATAATAAGATACATTTCAATTTCCCTCCCGGAGCAGATCTGCAAAAAATTAAGAATGTCGATATCGATCATCAGACGGAAGATCTGATCGTTGCGAAGGTTATTGAAGAATTAAAAAGGAAGAGGTCTTTAATTGTCTCCCTGGCTGAAGCGGATTTACTGCAGCTGGTTGGCGATTCCACGGCAGCAGCCATGTACGAGATGGCCGCAACTAGCCTTAAAAAGTGACTCAGGGCGTTGCGGCCTTCTTCCCTAGTTCAAAGGCTTGCTGCATAGCAGTTTCGTTGTTGGCAATGTCTCCTTTATCGTCGGCGGAGGCCATGACGGAGCCGAGCCATTGCATTTTGGTCATATCAACGGTTGATTTGAAACTGTGAACAATCGGATCTCCTGTGTGCACGTTTGTGTCGCCGCAGACGGTGATCAGGCCGATGCGTTTGCTCCTCATTTTCGGATAATAATCTTTTTGCCAGCGCCATTGGGCATCAAAGAAAACACACCACCGGTCCAGGTAGGCTTTCATCTGCGAGGTCATCGTCCAGAAGTAAACGGGGCTACTGTGGATGATGGCATCCGCGTCCAGAATTTTCTCCTGAATTTCAGCCATGTCATCCTTGATGGCGCAGACGCCGATTTTATTGCATTTTTTGCAGTCTTTGCATCCGGCAATGTGCTTCCGGTCGAGGATGATTTTCTCCACATCCGCGCCGGCTTCTTTGGCGCCGGCTAATGCCTGACTTAGAAGAATATCGCTGTTGCCTTCGATTCGCGGGCTTCCCATAATGCCAAGTACCTTCATGTTTATCCTCCTGATCTTTATCACGGTAATTGCAACAATAGTCTTGATGATGGCTATCTCTTTTGATCTGTTTTGTAAACATTAAAAAAATTGAATCAACCACCTCGCGAGCTCGCTGTCGAGGTATGAAATGAACGTCATTATATCACTATCTCGCTGCGGAGAATTAACGCTCGTCCCGCAACAGCGGGATTGAAATTGACTTGATAGACTATTTCTGAGTAAAAAGTTGAAGACCTGCACCTCCGGATATGTTAAAAGCAAATGCACGTGTTAAAGAAAGGCAGAACCGCTACTCTGATTTGAAATGCCGATGCAAGAAAACATTGCCTTAAAAGAAAAAATGACTTCCGCACCGCGCAGTCCCGGCGTTTATATTATGCAGGACACGCAGCAGAAGGTGATCTATGTGGGCAAGGCCAATGATCTGAAAAGCCGTATCAGCTCTTATTTTACCGGCCGCGATACGCGGCCGATGGCGCCATTTTTGATGGCGCGAGTCAACGATATTGAATTCATCACGACGGCCACGGAAAAAGAAGCGCTGATTCTGGAGAACAATCTCATCAAGAAACATCGTCCCCGCTACAATGTCATATTGCGCGATGATAAAACCTATTATCATCTGTCTCTTGATCCGGCGGAAAAATATCCGCGTCTGCAGCTGGTGCGCAAAAGACTCCATAACACGGCGCTCTATTTCGGCCCGTATCCGTCGGGACTATCCGCCAAGGAAACACTGCGTTTTGTTCAGCAGATCTTCCCGTTGCGCACCTGCCGCAACAGGGATTTTCAACGGAGAGCGAGGCCGTGCCTGGAATATCAAATTGGGCGATGCCTTGCACCATGCAAAAACTTGATTGATGAAGCCGTTTACCGGAAACTGGCCGAAAGCGTCGTGTCGTTCCTGCGGGGGCAACGACGGGAATTGGTGTCCGATTTAAGACGACAAATGGAAGAAGCGGCCCAAGACTTAAACTATGAAGAAGCGGCGCGTCTGCGCGACCGCATCGGCGCGCTGGAACATGCGCTGGAGCGGCAAAATGTGGATTGGGGAGGCGCCGAGGATCAGGATGTACTGGGTGTCTTTGCAGATGGTGATACGTATCAGATCTGCATTCTATTTGTGCGCGGCGGAAAATTGCTGGGCAGCAAATCATTCACGCCGGTAAAAACAAAAGCGGACGAAGGTGAAATTATTTCGTCAGTGCTGCAACAGTATTATGATGGTTCCAATTTGCCAGATGAGATTATCCTGCCCCGTAGTCTTCCCGATGAAAATGTGATTGCCGAATGGCTTGCCGACAAAAAGGAAAAGAAGGTGCCGCTCACGGTTCCTCGGCGCGGCGCGAAAAAAGCGCTGCTCGATATGGCCTGCGCCAATGCACGCGAGTTGTTCGCATCAGACCAGAAAAAAGAAGAACAGAAAACCGCAGTCCTGCAAATCCTTCAGGAAAAATTGTCTCTGACCAGACTTCCCCGGCGAATGGAGTGTTATGATGTTTCCAATATTAGTGGAAAAAACGCTGTAGGATCTATGGTGGTTTTTCAGGACGGCGAGTCGGATAAATCAGGTTATAGGCGTTTTCGTATTAAAGCCATGGACGAACCGGATGATTACGGCATGATGCGCGAAGTATTGACCCGGCGTTTTACAGGTTCCGATCCACTGCCCGATCTGGTGGTTGTTGATGGAGGCAAAGGGCAACTCAATGTCGCGCTTTCCATTTTGAGCGAATTGAAGATTAAGCTGGATGTGATCGGACTGGCTAAAGAAGAACGTGCATATCTAACCGCGAAAAACAAGTTCCGGGGGAAAGCCGCCAAGGCGGAGGATCGCGTCTATCTGCCCCGGCGTAAGGACGCTGTCTATCTTTCGTCCCGGCCTGCCGCTCTGTTGCTTTTGCAGCGGGTTCGCGATGAGGCGCATCGTTTTGCCCTCCGTTACCATCATAAGTTGAAACAAAAAAATGACTTCAGTTCGATTCTGGATGTGATTCCCGATATAGGCCGTGAGCGCAGGAAGATGTTACTTAAGCATTTCGGTTCGGTGCGTCAGGCTCAAAACGCCTCGCTTGAAGATTTGCAAAAGGTTCCGGGAATTGGTAAGGAGTTGGCGGAAAAAATCATGAAGGGTTTGTTATAAAGTAGGGAACAGTTGCAACTGTTCCCTACGGCGAGTGAATATGAATATAATTACGATTTTTCTTCTGGCGGTTGGTCTTGGTATTGACGCTTTTTCCGTGGCTATTGGAATCGGCGCGGCGAATAGTAAAAAGTCGTGGGTCCCTGTTTTGCGGCTTTCCCTCGCTTTCGGTATTTTTCAGTTTGTGATGCCGCTCGCCGGTTGGCTGGCCGGTTCGACAGTGACAGATAGGATCCAGGTGTTCGATCATTGGATAGCCTTTGCGCTGCTGGTATTGGTTGGCGGAAAAATGATATGGGAGGGATTTGAAAAGGAAAGCGATGAGGAGAAAACCGATCAGACACGCGGCTGGCCGCTCTTTCTGCTTTCGATTGCCACCAGCATCGACGCGCTCGCCGTGGGATTCAGTTTTTCTCTTTTGAAAACTCCTATCTTGTTTCCGGCGGTGATCATTGGTGTTATTTGTTTTGTGATGACGGCGGTCGGTATGATTTTCGGTAAAGGACTGGCCCGGATTTTTGGCAAGAAAGTTGAGATTCTGGGCGGTTTGGTTTTGATTGCTATTGGTGTGATGATACTTTTGGAACATATAGGTTTGTAGACTGAAGGCTGAAGGTAAAAGCAGAACCAAATAATGCTTCATGATATCATTCCCGCTTGGACGCTATGGGGGCGCAGGTGGACATTAAAAAATAAAAATAAGGATGCCTAAGGCAAACGAAAAAGACCTTCAGACTTCAGCCTAAAAACCTAACGGAGGTGTTTTATGTTTTATCAGATAATCAAAGTCGGGAAGGACGAAATCGGGGTGGTGTGGGACTTAGTCGGAGGGAAACCGCAAGTGGAATATATTTATCTGCCCGGCGGCAAAGAAAAGATGATGGTCAGAATTGTCAGGAATTTTCCCGCAATCAATAAGGTTTCGCGCACAGTTCCCAATGGCATTGATCAGTTGATCGTTGATTTCTTTAACGGTAAAAAGCAGAAGTTTGATTTATCCATCTTGAATTTAGCAAGGCTTACGGAATTTTCAGCAAAAGTATTAAAACAGGCTTATAAAATACCTCGCGGCAAAGTTGCTACTTATTCGGGTCTGGCGGCAAAGGTCGGAAATCCTCGCGCGGCCAGAGCGGTGGGTACGGCGCTGGCGAATAATCCATTCCCCATCATTATTCCCTGTCATCGTGTGGTTCGGGCCGATGGAAATCCTGGACAGTTCGGCGGCGGCAGTGAAATGAAGAAACAACTCCTTGAAAAAGAAGGGGTTATCTTGGACGCACGCGGGATAGTTTCTCTACTTAACCATTGATTTTCCGGTTTCTAATCACTATACTGATTCGCACGGTAAAGATTTACCCGACAATGCGGGATGTCAGCGTTCTCGCGCTTTGCCACTATCCGAAAGTTCTGACCAGGATGAGTGAGAATCTCAACTGGACAGCGAGGCTGGGTGACGCTTTCACAAATCAGGAAGAAGATGCCATGGATACCGTGCAGGAGTTGTGCACCAGAGCGCATCATCATCAGCGCGACGGTATGAATCACGAGGGCCGGAAATAATAACAATAAACGGTAGGAATTAGCGGAATCTTTCATGAACTCAGGCGTTTTCAAGCCCGGTGGTGGAATACTGAAAATCAACCCCCTGTTTTTGTGTATAGCCATAGGCGTTTTCTTGTTTGCGGCGGTCGACATCCAGGCCGGACTGACCGCTCCTGATGGCCGGCCGCGCATTGGTTTGGTATTAAGCGGCGGCGGGGCGCGGGGAATGGCTCATGTTGGCGTGATTCAGATCCTGGAAGAAATGAAAATTCCCATTTCCTGCATTGCCGGCACCAGCATGGGAGCGATAGTCGGCGGTCTTTATGCGGCGGGGATGCCGCCCGCCGAAATGGAAAAATTTGTTACCAGTATAGAATGGAATGAGGCTTTTAAGGATAAGCCCCCGCCCAGCGAATTGTCTTTTCGTCGCAAGAGAGAAGCGGCCGATTATCTGATTAATTTTGACCTTGGCTTTAAGGACGGCAAGTTTGCCATACCCAAAGGTCTTCTTCAGGGACAGAATCTGAACCTGATCTTAAAATCTCTGCTTTTCCATACGGAGGGTATTGACGATTTCAACAAGCTGAACATTCCCTTCCGGGCCGTCGCCACGGACCTCGAAACCGGTGATGCCGTCATTCTGGAAAAGGGGGAATTGGTTAAAGCGATCCGTGCCAGCATGTCTATTCCTGCTTTATTTGCCCCCGTGGAAATTGACGGCAGGATTCTGGTGGACGGCGGTATCGCCAATAATTTACCCATAGATATTGCCCGGCAAATGGGCGCGGATGTTGTTATTGTTGTCGATATCAGTACAAATCTGAGCAGGCGCGAGGAACTGACATCCTCAGTCGGAGTCACTTCCCAACTCACGACCATTTTGGTTCAGCGCAATACCGCCCTACAAATCCGCACGATGCATGAGACGGATATTCTGATTCGACCGGATATGGGCAACATTGGCAGTGGTGATTTTTTTCGCGCCTCCGAGGCGGTCGCAACCGGCCGGAAAAAAGCAGAGGAGATGAAGCCGCAGCTTGTCCGTCTGGCTGTCGAAGAAAAGGACTTTCTGGCCTATTTGCAGATCCAGAGAAAAAAAGATCAGGAGATGCCGACTATTGACACCGTGGAGGTGGTCAATAAAACGTCGTTGCCCACCGGCCTCATTGCGGCGCATATCGACATGAAGCCGGGCGCGAAACTTAACCTGGCCGAATTGAAAAGAAATATTGATCGAGTTTACGGCATTGACACGTTTGAGCGCGTGGATTTTTACCTGAAGAAAAAAGATAAAGCATCAGGAATGGTTATCGAACCTCTCGAAAAATCATGGGGCCCGAATTATTTTCGTTTTGGTTTGGGTTTGGAAGATAACTTCAAAGGTTCCAGCAGTTATGCTTTGACCGCGCAGTTTACGAAAACGGCCATGAACCGTCTGGCGGGCGAATGGCGCACCGAAGTACAGATTGGTGAAAGCCCCCACATTTATACCGAGTTTTATCAGCCGCTCGATTATTCGCTCAGCTATTTTGTTGCGGCTAATACCGGATACCGTGTGAGAAATTTTAACGACTACAACGAAGATGGCGATATCACCACGCGGTATCGGACTCAATCCGGTCACATAGGTCTGGACGTTGGCAGACAATTCGGCAGCTGGGGCGAATTGCGCCTGGGCATTCGCCGGGAATACGGCGATATAAAGGTTCTGGTCGGCGACCATACCGGACCGGCGGATACCTATAACAGAGGCAGTGTCTTTGTTTCGGCTGCTTACAGCACACTGGATAACTATGTTTTCCCTTTATACGGTACGGATGCCTATGTGGCCTGGGATTATAACTTGAAAACGCTGGGCTCGGATATTGAGGTACAGGCGGTAGGCGTCAAATGGATGACCGTGTTCACCTGGGGAAAATATACATTTCTTCCCTCTATCGACATTAAAACCACTCTGGATAATGACGACATGGCTGTTCAGGACACCTTCCCGCTGGGTGGATTCCTTAATCTATCGGGTTTTTCCACCAATGAAATTTATGGCCGTCATACTGGCCTGGCCCGTCTGGTGGCGTACAGGGAGATCGGCTCCGCAGGGCTGGGTGCGCTCAAGATGCCACTATACCTCGGTATGTCCGCGGAAGCGGGGAATGTCTGGAATAAAAAGGCGGATATCAATTTTGAATCTTTGATCCTCGCAGGAAGTATTTTTATCGGAACCAAATCGTTTCTGGGACCAATTTACCTCGCCTACGGTCAGGCCCAGCGCAGCCATTCGTCAATTTATCTTTACATGGGCAAGCGCTTTTAAACGCTTTTTATATTTCAACAACTAAAGTGGACTTGACCCGTAAGATGACCAAGCAAGACGCCTTGAAAAAATACTTCGGTTACGAGACATTTTATCCGCTGCAGGCGGAAATCATCGATCACGCTCTCGCGGGGAAACACGCGCTGGTTTTGATGCCGACGGGCGGGGGAAAATCCGTCTGCTTTCAGATTCCCGCGTTGATCATGGACGGCACGGCCATTGTCATCTCGCCGCTCATCGCTTTGATGAAAGACCAGGTGGACTCACTTACGGCCAACGGTATTCCCGCGGCGTTTCTCAACAGCGCGCTTGCCGAAGAAGAAAGCGCGGCCGTTATCCGCCAGTGCCTGAAAGGCGACATCAAATTGCTTTATATCTCTCCGGAGCGACTGGGCGCTGCCTCCACAATTGGCTTTTTACAAAAGCTTAGGCTCTCCCTTTTTGCCGTGGATGAAGCGCATTGCATTTCATCGTGGGGGCATGATTTTCGGCCAGATTATATGAAGCTTCATGTCCTGAGAGAAAAATTTCCGGGCGTACCTCTGATTGCGCTTACCGCCACGGCTGATCGGGTGATCCGCAAGGACATTTTGCGACAGTTGGATATCCCTGAGGAGCATCAGTTTATCACGTCCTTCGACCGACCGAATTTAAGTCTTTCGGTGTATTCGGGGCAGAAACGCCTCGAGCAGATTCTCCGCTTCCTGTCCAAAAGAAAAAACCAGCCGGGAATTATTTACTGCTTGAGCCGCAAGACAACGGAAAACGTGGCGTCAAGACTTCAGGATCGAGGTTATAGGGCGGCGTATTACCACGCCGGTATGGCTAATGACGAGCGAAGTAAAATTCAGGACGCGTTTATCCGGGATAGAATTCAAATCATCTGCGCCACCATAGCCTTTGGCCTGGGCATTGATAAATCAAATATCCGCTGGATCGTTCATTACAGCCTGCCAAAAAATATTGAAAGCTATTATCAGGAAATCGGACGAGCCGGGCGCGACGGCGCGCCTGCCGATACGGTGCTGTTTTACAGTTACGCCGATGTCAAAACCCACCATGAAATGCTCAAAGACTTGCCGCAGGACAGACAGGAACTGCTTTCGGCCAAGCTTGACCGCATGAGGCGTTACGCGGAAGCAGACATCTGTCGCCGTCGCATCCTGCTCAGTTATTTCAACGAGCAACCGTCGGGCGATTGCGGCAACTGTGACGTCTGCAAAAATCCGCCGAAAAAATTCAACGGCACGATTATCGCACAGAAGGCGCTGTCGGCTATCGCCCGCACGGGCGAAAAAATAAACATGACCACCCTGATCCAAATTCTACGCGGGTCGCACAATATGTTCATCCGGGAAAACGGTTATGATCAGATTAAAACATTCGGTGTCGGGCGTGATATGAAGTACATTGAATGGGCGGAGTATATTTTCCAGCTGCTGAATTCCGGCTTTGTCGATATCGCCTACGACGAAGGCTACGCGCTGAAGTTAAACGACCTGAGCCGTAAAATTCTGAAAGCGGAAATGGACGTGCTCTTGACTCGGCCCCTGGAATTGGGAAAGAAGCTAGAAACCGTCGCCGCCCTTCCGAAGAAACAGGTAGTGGCCGATGGGCTTTTCGAGAAGCTGCGCGCATTGAGAAGAACGCTCGCGGATGAAAATAATGTGCCGGCTTATGTTGTATTTTCCGACCGGACGCTTCTGGAAATGACGGATGTGCGTCCCCAGGACGAAATCGAAATGCTGGGCGTGAGCGGTGTCGGTGAACATAAAATGAAGCAGTATGGGAAACAGTTTCTCGACGAGATCCAGCGCTATATCCATCAAGAAGCCCAAGGGGCGTCAAAATAATCCTACGGTCATCATGAAAAAAAGATGCCGCCCTGCAAAATAGCGATACAGTTCGCCCCGGCTTTCAAAAAAACAATATTGCTTGACAACTAGACGATCGGTCTATTATGGAAGAAAACAAGAAGTGAATAATTAAGGAGGCCGCCCATGAATATCTATGAACAACTCAGAGAAATCCTGGATTCGCACCCATCAACAGCGCCCAAGGGTGATGCCATCGATGAAATATTGCGCATTCTCTTTACGCCCGAAGAGGCGGCCATCGCGGTCAAAATGAATTTTAAACCCAAAAGCCCGGCAAGTCTGGCTCAGGCAACCGGGGTTGCCGAAAACGAGACCGAAGGCCGTCTCGAGTCCATGGCCAACAAAGGTGTCATCTTTTCCAAAAACAAGGATGGCAAAAAACTCTATGGACTGGCGCCGCTTATTCCCGGTGTTTTTGAGTTTCCCTTTATGAAGGGGGGTGGCTCGCCCATGCATGACCGCCTGGCCAGGCTATGGGAAGCATACCACCATGAGAGCCTTGGCGCTTCTTTTGCCGGAAATCCGACGCCGATGATGAGAGTAGTTGCCGTGGAAAAGTCCGTTACCCCGCAGGATCAAATCCATCCTTATGAAGAGGTCAAACATTTGATAGAAAACTCCAATTATGTTGCTCTGACAAAATGTGCCTGTCGGGTGAGCGTCGCCAAATGCGATAAGCCGAAGGAGGTCTGTCTTATTTTCGACGGTGTGGGCGAATTCCTCGTGGAGCGGGGATTTGCGCGAAAGATCAGTAAAGAAGAGGGCATCAACGTGCTGGATCAGGCGGAAGCGTCGGGACTGGTGCATACCAGCAATAACAGTGCGGATAAGGCCAGTGTGATCTGTAACTGCTGCCCTTGCTGCTGCACCATCCTGCGTGGCAGAACCCAGTTGAATCATCCCCATGCCTTTGAACCCAGCCGCTTTGCAGCTCTTGTCAATAGCGGCGATTGTATTGCCTGCGGAGTCTGTGCCGATGAGCGCTGCCCGATGCAGGCTATTGAAATAGGGGAAGGAGTCGCTTTTGTCCACGAAGAAAAGTGCATCGGCTGCGGGCTGTGCGTTTCGACTTGTGCCACCGGGGCAATGGGCTTGATCGAAAGAAAGCAGATCCCCCCGGTTCCGGCGACGACTCAGGATATGGCTGTCAAAGTACTGCAAGAGAAGGGAAGACTCGAAGCCTTTATGAAAGTCATGCAGAGTTAACGGCGGCAGGATTTACTATGGCAACAACGAAAATTAATACCCGCGAGGAGATCATCCGTAAAGGAGCCCAGTTGATCCATGCCCAGGGATACAAGGCAACGGGTCTCCAGCAAATTCTTGATGTTGTGGGCATTCCCAAAGGTTCATTTTATTTTTATTTTAAAAGCAAGGATGATTTCGGTTGTGCGGTGGTCGATCACTTCACGCTTACCATTGGTGAGATTTTTATCAGCCATTTGGGTGACGTCAGCGTGACACCTCTGGAGCGTCTGAACAAGCTTCTGGACTATTATGAGTTGGCTTTCAGAAAGAGCGGGGCGACACTGGGTTGCCCCATCGGCAATCTGTCGCTGGAGCTTGCCGATGCCAATGAGGAATTGCGCAAGCCTGCAAGCCGCTGTTGAAGGGTTTATCACACAGATTGAAGCCTGTCTGAAAGAAGCAAAGAAGAGTATGCAATTGCCGGCCGGACTCCATACGGCGGATACGGCAATTTTTATCTTTCATGGACTGGAAGGCGCTATTCTGCACATGAAGGTTGCCAAGAGTGTTGAACCGATCCGGACATTTCGCCGATGCTTAAGTACCTACCTGGAAGGGAACAAGAAAAAAAATGCATGAACTGCCCATCACAGAAAGTATTTTAAGGATTGTGCTGACACACGCAGAAAAAAACGACGTCCGGCAGGTGATGACGATTCATCTCCAGGTTGGTAAGCTTAGCGATCTGGAAGATGAATGGATTCAACGTTATTTTGATTTCTTAAGCAAGGGTACCATCGCCCAGGGTGCTGAGCTTAAGATCGAACGGACGCCGATTATGCTGCAATGTAATGCCTGCGCCGCATCGTACCCCGTAGAAATCGCCAATATGAGCGACTCGGCCTGTCCGGCCTGCGGACAAAAAGACAGTAAACTGATTTCCGGACGGGAATACTATATCAAGAACATGGAGGTGCAGTAGTGGAAAACGTGAGATTGATCGAAGTAAAAGAAGAAATCATGGCCGACAATAACCAGGTGGCAAAAGGCGTCCGGGAGCGGCTCCGCAATACAAAGACCCTGCTTCTGAATTTGATGTCCTCTCCGGGCTCGGGCAAGACCAGTCTCATCCTCCGGACAGGTGAAGGTCTGAAAGGCAGCGTGAAGCTTGGCGTCATTGAAGCGGATATTGATTCCACGGTGGATGCGGAAAAAGTGGCAGCCCGCGGAATCCCGGCAATTCAGCTCCGGACGGGCGGGTTCTGTCATCTTGACGCCACAATGGTCACGCAGGGCATTGATGCTCTGGCCGCAAAGGAGTTCGACCTGATCATTATTGAAAATGTCGGCAACCTGGTGTGCCCCGCCGAGTTCGATACGGGCGCTCACAAAAACGTGATGATCCTGAGTGTTCCCGAAGGCGACGACAAGCCGCTCAAATACCCGCTTATGTTTACCATCTGCGATGTCCTGTTGGTCAATAAGATCGATTACCTGTCGCTGAGTGATTTTGATATGGCCGCTCTGCGCAAAAGGGTTCTTACCTTGAATTCCAATATTAAAATTATCGAAGTGTCCTGTAAAACAGGAGCGGGCATTGAGAATTGGATCGCCTGGCTTAAAAAAGAATTAGAGGCATTTAAATGACTTCGATGCCTTCTATCTGAAACTTTGCGCCTGAAATGAGTGTGTAATTCCGGGTGGAACAGTTTGCGCAGAGAATCTCTTCGCTGGCGTAGCCGTCACGGTCGATTTCAAAATCTTTTCCGCAGTCGTTGCAGTGGCAGACAATAGGATCGGGGATGACCAGAATTTCGGCATTCTCGGCGATAGTTCCCTTGCTGATGTAATTGAAGTAGTGTTGAATCCATTCTTTCTTGATGTCTCTCAGCGCGCCCAGCCGCAGGACAATGGTCACAACCTTTCGAGAATCCGTCCGTTGGGCGTACTTTACCGCCATCTCCAATATGCTTTTTGTCAGAGGAAGCTCATGCATGGCTGATTATTTTCTAAGCCTTTGCCGCCGCCAGTCTGGCTTTGTCAATCTGCGCTTTTTCCAATCCCATGAGATCCTGATTATCAAAAAACTTTTCTTCCTGGGGAAGGGTCAGCAGGTGATCGGGTTTTCGCTCCAGGATCAGGGAATCGTTGGGGCAGGTGGTCACGCAGAGGCCGCAACCGACACAATATTCCTTGTTAAAGGCCGTCTTGTCGTCCGCAGTGACCGTCATCGCCTTGACCGGACAGCGTTCGACACATTTTCCGCAGTCCATGCAGCTTTCCTCATCTTTGGCGCATTTGTAGTTGCCCCAGGACTCATAACCCGTGCCGTGATGAATCTTGGCGGCCATCAGAAAACCACAATGGCACTTGGAGCAGTTGCAGAAACCGGAGCAGTCTTTGGCATGGGCCATCTGCACAAACAGCCCTTCGCTTTCGTCATGGCGCAGGATTTCGAGGGCCTGTTCAATGGTTATTACGCGCGGGTTCGCGATTTTTGTCTCCAGGAGGTATTCCGCCATCAGGCCGAAAGCGATGCAGACGTTCATTTCATCCGTACACTGGCAGTGCCTTTTGGCAAACGTGGCGACCTTTCTGCAGGCGCAGTCGCTTGCGACAATCAGTTTCTGCTTTTTGATAATGGCTTCAATATCATCATCGGGGAGCAGTTTTCCGTCTTTTACTGTATCGGCGCGGACTGGAACAACTCTCGCGATCGGAATATGATAGTCCATCAGCACTTTTCCATATACTTCTGCGTAATACTGTCCCATGTTGATGGCATCTTTCTGATCGATGCTGTCCACATTGAATTCCCAGATGCCATGGATAAAAGGAACGATCCGGTATTTTTT
>JANYAF010000129.1 GCA_025355175.1 Deltaproteobacteria bacterium
GCCATGTTGCGAAATTTGAATAAAAATCTTTTCTAATGGAAAATCTGGGTTTAAATTAAGTTCCTTTTAAATTAATGTTTTTAAAAACATACTTAAATTAATTAACACTGTCAAGATGAAATAGACCTGTATATTCCTTAATTGCTTGGCCGGAACTCAATGATTACTTTTGCTGGACTTGAGCTGTTATAACCATCATTATCGCATCGCTTCCAGATGCCGAGATCATACCAAAACCCCAGTTTAAAATCTTTGGAATTAATCGTCTTTCCCTCTCCTTTCAAGGCAGTGTAATAACAATAGTCCCCATAATCATAAGGCACTTTGTCGGTGCTTTCGCCCCGGCCTTTTTCATTAATCAATGCGCCATTATATCTTTTCAGCAGCTTATTTAAAACGCTCCCCAAAATATTAAAGTAGGTATGTTCAGCACTCAAGTCGCCGGCATTAAATTGCTTTTGTGCATGCACTGATTTTATTCTGCCGCCTTTTGTCCGACAGATTATCTTAAATCCGTCTATATAACCTTCATAAGCATGACCATAATCATCATCACTGCCCGATCTTAAAAAATCGTCGGGCATTAATGTAGCCGGTCCGCCTGGATAAGCTTTGAGAATAAAATCGATAATCTTTTCATAAGCGAAAGCTGCCGAATGGAATGGAGGGGAAAACAGCATCATCCCCCAAATTACCAAAATTACCATATATGTTTTATGCGTCATAGTTTCCCCCTCATTTCCTCATGCAGGATGTTATGCGAATTTGTAAGGCCGGTGTTCCCCAAAGTCAAGGCAAAAAATTTTGCTGAAATTGATGATGGGAATTGAAACAGTAAGCGCTGATTGATTCTCATGATTTGTTTTTTTCTGGCTATGCTCTACAATAAAATAAACTGAATTTAAATAGCTGATATTTTAAACAATTAAAAGCACGATGGACTCATTGACAGTTTGTAATGGCGACCTAAATTAAATCCATGTTAAATCGTTTGGTTACAAAATACTATAAAAATACTTGCAATTGAAAAGGATTAATTTTAATTATATTTTAAAGTTGCAATAAAATAGTCATAACAAACAACCTGATTCAAATCAGATTTTAAGGAGTGTCTATGTGGGAATACACGGATAAGGTCAAAGAGCATTTTCTTAATCCGCATAATGTGGGCGAAATTGAAAATCCGGATGGTATCGCGGAAGTTGGCTCCCTGGCCTGCGGCGACGCGCTGAAGCTAACATTCAAGCTCGATGAAAACAAACGCATCAAAGACGCCAAATTCAAGACATTTGGTTGCGCAAGTGCCATTGCGTCGTCTTCGGCGCTGACCGAAATCATCAAGGGGATGACGGTTGACGAGGCGCTTAAAGTCAGCAATCAGGATATTGCCCAGTACCTGGGTGGTTTGCCCGATGAAAAAATGCATTGTTCGGTGATGGGCAAACAGGCGCTGGAAAAAGCGGTAGAAAATTATAGAGGCGCTCCTGCCTTAGAGGCAGGTGTAAAGATTATTTGTGAATGCTTTGGCGTTACGGATAAAGAAATCGAGCGAGCTATTCGTGAAAATAATCTGTCCACAGTAGAAGATGTGACAAACTATACCAAGGCCGGTGGAGGCTGCGGAGGATGTCATGATGCTATTGCCCAAATCATCGAACGCGTGAAGGCGGAACTGAAAACGGATACCACACCAAAACTCACCAATATTCAGAAAATTCGGCTGATCGAAGAAACAATCGAGCGGGAAATCCGGCCATCGCTGAAACAAGACGGCGGTGATATAGAAATTATCGATATTATCGGCAATCGTGTGATTGTAGCGACGCGCGGCGCGTGTGCGACCTGTAAGGCTTCGGATATCACCTTGAAGAATTTTGTGGAATACAGGCTCAAGGAACTTGTTTCGCCGGACATAACCGTTGAGGAGGCAGCCAAATGAAAACGATTTATCTCGATAATAATGCCACAACGCAGGTGGCTGGGGATGTGCTGGACATCATGATGCCTTATTTCAGAGATCTTTATGGCAATCCTTCCAGTATGCATACATTCGGCGGTCAGGTCGGGCAGAAAATTCGTCAGGCGCGCGAGCAGGTGGCGGCGCTTCTGGGTGCGTTGCCGGAAGAAATTGTTTTCACCAGTTGTGGAACCGAAAGCGATAATTCTGCGATTCGATCGGCCCTGATGACGAGACCTGATAAAAAGCATATCGTGATCAGCCGTGTGGAACATCCGGCTATCCGCACCCTTTGTTCGCATTTGGGTACGCAGGGGCATAAAATTACTGAACTGCCCGTGGACAAAAACGGTATTCTTGATCTGGAAAACCTGGAAAAAAGTATGACGCCCGATACGGCGATTGTCAGCCTGATGTGGGGAAACAATGAAACAGGTGTTATTTTTCCTGTGGAAGAAGCGGCAAGAATGGCGCACGAAAAAGGCATTCTCTTCCATACCGATGCGGTTCAAGCGACCGGCAAAATTCCCATCAACATGAAAAATAATCTTATTGATATGCTTTCCATTTCCGGCCATAAGCTGCATGCCCCGAAAGGCATTGGCGTACTCTATATCCGGCGCGGCACTAAGTTTTCACCGTTTTTGATCGGCGGCCATCAGGAAAAAGAGCGGCGCGGCGGCACGGAAAACACACCGAGCATTGTCGGGTTGGGGAAGGCCTGTGAATTGGCGGCAAAAAATATGGAAAAGGAAAATACTTACGTCAAGTGTCTGCGGGATAAACTGGAGCACGAACTTTTAAAGAAGATTCCGCAAAGCCGTGTTAATGGCGATATCGGAAATCGTCTGCCCAATACCACGAATATCAGCTTTGAATATGTGGAAGGCGAAGCGATACTGCTTCTGATGAATGAGCTGGGCATTTGCGCTTCATCCGGTTCAGCCTGCACCTCCGGGTCATTGCAGCCGTCGCATGTCCTGCGCGCGATGGGGGTACCTTTTACGATGGCGCACGGCTCTATTCGTTTTAGCCTGAGCGTAAATAATACGGAAGGGGAAATTGATTTTGTTATTGAAAAAATGCCGGCGATCATCGAGCGGCTGCGGGGCATGTCGCCATTCTGGAATGCGAAGGAACAGGCCTGCAGTAAGCAGTGAATAGTGAATAGTGAATAAGGATAATGTGAACATGATGAAACGTACCAAATCCAACGGGGATAAATGCAAAAGTGAAATCAAATCGGCGAAAAATTACCGCGACGAAGTGCCGGCTATTGTTGATGAGCTTGTCACCTCATGCAGCAGGGAAGGATGCTTTGATCACGTCAGCGCCGAACCGATTCCGCATCGGGAAGCGATAATCGATATCCTGCGCCGTCTGGCGTTGATTTTATATCCCGGATATTTTATCCGCACCCGTTTGGATTCAACCAATCTTGAATATTATCTTGGCCAACAGGTGACCGCTCTTTACGAAATCCTTTCCGAACAGGTTATTGTGGCCATCCGGCATGACTGTATCCGCCAGAACCAACCGTGCGTACATTGCGAACCATTGGGGCAAAAGCTTACGGTGGAATTCCTCCGGGAACTGCCTCAATTACGCATAATGCTGGCTAAGGATATCCGCGCCGCCTTCGACGGCGATCCGGCGGCCAAAGGCTATGATGAAATCATCTTCAGCTATCCGGGTATCTGGGCGATCATGGTTTACCGGATCGCACATGAGCTCTATCATCAACATATTCCTCTCATGCCGCGGATTATGACGGAACATGCTCACAGCCTTACCGGCATTGATATTCATCCGGGAGCGCATATCGGCGAGAGTTTTTTTATTGATCACGGCACAGGCGTTGTAATTGGAGAAACCTGCACGATTGGCAACCGCGTGCGTATCTATCAGGGGGTTACGCTGGGGGCTCTGTCTTTGTCCAAGGCAGAATGCAAACGGTTGAGATCCAAGAAACGCCATCCATCGATTGAAGATGATGCGATCATTTACGCCAATGCCACCATTCTGGGCGGGGATACAGTCGTCGGAGCCCGGTCGGTTATTGGTGGAAACGTCTGGCTCACGCATTCCGTGCCATCGGATACGGAAGTATTTATTAAAAAACAGGATTTGATATTTGGCGCGAAGCAGTATAAAAAACAGGCATCTAAACAAAAGTTGCGCTAATGGATGATAAAAAGATGGATTTTTTTTTAAATAAGAGATATTTTTACGAAAGTGTTTTCCAAAATAAAATTTTTAAAGGGGTGTCCAATGAACAGAGCAGATTTAATCGAAGAAGTAGCAAAGGCAACATGCACCAAGAAAGAGGCTGATGCGGCTGTTAGTGCTACCTTGGCGGCAATCCAGAAAGCACTCAAAAAAGGGGACAGCGTAACGCTGGTGGGATTCGGCACCTTCTCCGTAAGCAAGAGAAAGGCCCGCAAAGGCAGGAACCCCCAGACAGGTGAGGCCATCAAAATTGCCGCCAAGAAGGTTCCGGTATTCAAAGCCGGCAAGGGTTTGAAGGACGCAGTTAAATAAGTTTATATTTGTTATCATTTCATAAAAAAAGCCGCCTCATTTTCCAATGAAGCGGCTTTTTTCGGATTCTTTCCTTACGAAGAAGGTCTCCTCATCGAAATATCAGTTGCGCTTGACACCCATTGACGTTATTGATGGACCATTCAAAAGGCAGGTGGTGTTAGTTTTTCAGGGCTTTTCAGGATCAATTATCCATAAAACTACTTTTAGTTGGAATAAGTTGAGGAGGCTTCAAAATGAACATTGCGGAACTGGCTTTAAAGAATTTAGCGGTAGGCGAGCACGTCAGTAATATTTTTGAGGGGCAGGAAATCACCAATGTACAGATGGACCGCGCTGCCAGAAAATTTGGTCATGCGCTCAAAACACTGGGCGTTTCCAAGGGAGACCGGGTCATTATGCAGATGCCGAACTGTTCGGAAGTGCTTCAGGCGTTTCAGGCGATCTGGAAGATTGGCGCGATCGCTGTTCCGATCAATTATCTGGTTGGTCAGGAAGAAATCAATTACATCTACCGTGACAGCGGCGTCCATACGGTTATTACTTCGCCGGAGTACCTTGATAAAGTCAGGATTGCGCAATCAAAATCCGCCGCCGTAAAGAACATTATCATGGTTTCTGACAAAGAGCAGGAAGGGACCTATAACTTTCAGAAGCTTGTTAACGGCAATTCGGATGACCTGGAAATTGCCGAAACCGCAGACGATGACGTCGCCACAATGATTTATACCTCGGGTACGACCGGCACGCCCAAAGGGGTGATGTTGACCCACGCAGGATTGGCTTACTCCGCGCGAATGCAGCAGGAGTCGACTAATCTCCCGCTGGATCTGGTTTCACTGGCCGTTTTACCGCTTTGCCATTCCTTTGGCGTTGCCATGATGAATGGTTCGTTTCTGCGATTGCACGGCAAAGTTATCATCATGCGGCAATTTAATCTGGAACAGCTCTTTGCCAACATCGATAAGTACAAAGTCCAGTCCGTGCCCATCGTTCCCACAATGTTGGTCTACATGCTCATGTTTCCGGATTACGCAAAATACAGCATCAGCTCCGTCAAATACTGGGTATGCGGTTCGGCGCCCCTGTCGCTGGACACCTGGAAGCAGTTTAAGGATAAATTCGGGATGAAAATTGCTGAAGGATGGGGTTTGACTGAAGCGGGGGCGAACAATGCGACCAATGTCGGCCAAGCCATCATCAAACCCGGTTCCATTGGCAGACCCATGAAGGGCATGGAGATGAGGATATTCGATAACGATGACAAAGAGGTGCCGCAGGGCCAGGAAGGGGAACTCGTTTTGCGCGGCCCGATGGTCATGAAGGGTTACTGGAACATGCCCGAGGCCACGGCGGAAGCGATCCGCGACGGCTGGCTGCATACCGGCGATATCGGCTACGTGGATGCGGACGGGTATTTCTACATTACCGATCGCAAGAAAGACATCATCATCAAGGGCGGCGAAAACATCTCGCCGCGTGTTATTGAAGAAGTCCTCTACGGCCATCCCGCTGTGGCCGAGGCGTCCGTCATCGGCATCAAAGACAAGGTTTACGGGGAAGACATTAAGGCCTTTGTTACCCTTAAGCCGGGTCTCTCGGTAGCGCCCGAAGACATAATGGAACATTGTAAATCAAAACTGAAGAAATTCTTCATCCCTAAAGAGGTGGTTGTCCTGGCTGCGATGCCCAAAACGCTGGTGGGGAAAATCCTCAAGAAAGAATTGCGCAAGATCTAAAGACGATACAAAAGGCTGAAGGTTAAATTGGTAAACAAAGACACCGCTTCACAACCGTGAAGCGGTGTCTTTGTTTCTATTGCACCCCTTCGCGAAACAGTGACGTCCTTCCGCCATCAACGACCAGATCATGGCAATTGACAAAGCTGCCTTCATCGGACGCCAGGAAAAGTGCACCGTAGGCGATGTCTTTATCTAAACCCGCTCTGGGCAGTGGCGTGGCCTTGGCCAGACTCATTTTCAGTTTTTCCATTTTGCGCGCGTTTTGTTCCATTGACAGCGCATTGGCAGCCTGGGAGCCTCCCCAGAAAATCGGTGTGGCAATCGCGCCCGGCGAAATGCTGTTAACGCGGATACCGTGCGGGCCAAGCTGCGTTCCGGCTAAACGGGTAATGTGGGTAACCGCGGCTTTGGCTGCCAATGCGCTGTCAATGGAACAAAACGCGCGCAAAATGGAAAAACTGAAAATGAGTCTGGCCAAGGCCACGCCACTGCCCAGAGCGGGTTTA
>JANYAF010000203.1 GCA_025355175.1 Deltaproteobacteria bacterium
GCCAGTTCGCTAACCCGTACCGTCTTGGCTATATTCAAACCGCAGTGGCAAACAAAAACACCAATTCTGCTCATACTTTCTCCCTAATACTTCACTGTAATTTGCCTTCCGTCCTTAAAACAAGGGGTCTTGTTCTAATTGGTGGCGCAAACGTCAGAAACCTGTTCATCAATATTAATATTCAGACTCTCCAGTAACAGTTCGGTCACATCTTTCACTTTGATTTGTTCATCGACATTGAGAGTCCGGACGCTGTCTTCAAACATAGTAATGCAATATGGACACGCCGTGGCCAGTATTGATGCACCGGTTGCCAGCGCTTCTTCGATTCTCAGATCGCTTAAACGTTCGCCTTTCATCTTTTCCATCCACAGTCCGCCACCACCGCCACCGCAACACATACTTTGCTCGCGGCTGCGTTCCATCTCGACAAAATTGAGTCCCGGGATAGCTTTCAGCACATCGCGCGGCGCGTCATAAACGCTGCTGTGACGGCCCAGATAACAGGGATCATGATACGTGACCTTGACGCCGCCGAAATCTTTTTTGGGAATAAGCTTTCCTCCCTTCAAAAGTTTAGCCATCAACTCGCTGAAATGAACAACGTCATAATCCTCGGCATAATCTTTCTTGAAGGATGACAGACAGTGAGGTGACAGGGTTATTATCTTGGCGACGCTCTGCGATCTAAAATATTCCAGATTGTTGTTTTTGAGCCTTTCAAAGAGTTCCAAATCACCAACCTTTTTTAAGCTCTCGCCGCAGCAATTCACGTCAACGGACGGCAATCCCCAACTTAAACCTGACTGGTTCAATATTTCGGCGGTTGCTTTGGCTAACCGGACATTGCGAGGATCATAGCAAACCGTGCAGCAAGTCCAGAACAGATATTCCTTGTCGGAGGAATAGAGTGGATATTTTTCTTTAGCCCAGTCGTTTCGTTTGGCCTGATCGCCGGACCAGGGATTACCACGAGCCGACATGGAACCGACAAAAGAGCGCAGACTCTGCGGCAACATGCCGCCGCCACTATAGACATTACGGATGGCTGTGACCACGTCGATGATTTCAACGCCTCGCGGACAGCGGTCCACACAAAACTTGCAGGTGGAACAGCCCCACATGAACTCCTCAATGCCATCCAGGCCCAATTGGCCGTAACGCACGAGCTTGCGAATATTAAAATGGGTGATCGGCGTCCAGGGACAGGTGCCGGTGCAGGTGCCGCACTGGTAACATTTTTTCAGCGCCTCACCACCCGCTTCCATAATTGCCTGGGACATCTCCAGATAGGGTGTAACTGCTTGTGACATTCAATATCTCCTATGTTTTTGCAGCCTTAAAAAGACTTTTTCTACATTCTGATAAACGCGCCGCTTCTTAACATATAAGGAGAAAAATCGCAAATTCAAATTGACGGTGTTTCGTCATACCAGTGCAGGCTGACAGCGTGCCCCTCTGGGTATATCCAGAACTTACTGATAATAAGGGATTCCTTAAAAGCGCAGTAAGCGACGTTGGGTTCAATTGTCACCTGAAGGCAGATGACGGCCACAAACCACTTAAAACTTAAAACTAAAAAAAGCCGGAGCTTTTTTGCTCCGGCTTTTTTAAAGGATTATTTCTTTTTTGCGGCTGGTTTTTTAGTTGCTGCTTTTTTCGGTGCTGCCTTTTTCACGGGTGCTGCGTTTCTTAAAGCAGCCTGCGCTGCGGCTAGTCGGGCAATGGGCACCCGGAAGGGCGAGCAGCTGACGTAATTCAAACCGGTCAGATGGCAGAATTCGATAGAGCTGGGATCGCCGCCATGCTCACCGCAGATGCCGACTTTCAGTTTTGCATTCACGCCTCTGCCTTTGGCCACGGCCATTTGAATGAGTTGGCCGACGCCGCCGCGGTCCAGAACGCGGAAAGGATCGACCGGCAGGATTTTCTTTGCGACGTAATCGGGCAGGAATTTACCCGCGTCGTCACGGCTGTAACCGAAAGTCATCTGGGTCAGATCGTTGGTGCCGAAGGAGAAGAACGCCGCTTCCTTCGCGATTTCATCGGCGGTGACCGCCGCGCGCGGCACTTCAATCATCGTACCTACGGAATAGTCAACTTTCACGCCTGTTTCTTCCATCACTTTTTTGGCGGTGGCAACGATGATTTCTTTTTGTGACGCAAGCTCTTTCGCGATGCCGACGAGCGGAACCATGACCTCCGGTCGTGCGTCCACGCCTTCTTTGGTCAATTGGCAGGCCGCTTCAAAGATCGCGCGCGCCTGCATTTCGGTGATTTCGGGATAGGTGATTCCCAGACGGCAGCCTCTGTGCCCCAGCATCGGGTTAAATTCATGCAGCGCGTTGACCTTGGATTTGACCGCTTCGAGCGATATGCCCATTTCGAGAGCCATTTCGCGCTGGCTTTCTTCTTCATGTGGAACGAATTCATGCAGCGGCGGATCGAGCAGGCGGATGGTGACGCCGTATCCTTCCATGGCTTTGAGAATGCCGTAAAAATCTTCGCGCTGCATGGGCAGTAGTTTGGCAAGCGCAATTTTGCGGCCTTCCAGGTTATCGGCCAGAATCATTTCGCGTACGGCCTTG
>JANYAF010000214.1 GCA_025355175.1 Deltaproteobacteria bacterium
GGAAAATATAATCAGCAACGATCTGGCACGAGAAATATCCTTTCTTTCCAGCACGCTCAACCGGCAAATCGGCTTGCTCATCAACCGCAAGGGTGAGATCAGCATGATTATCCTCGGGGACCACAAGGGCATTTTGATTCCCGATCTTGACGCTTTCCGCGCGGCATCCACCCGGTTTAAAGGCTTGAGGCTGATTCATACCCATCTCGCAGGCGAGGAACTTTCTCCCGAAGACCTGACCGACTTATCACATCTGCGCCTGGATATGATCGGCGCGCTCCAGGTGCTCGAAGACGGCTCCCCGGGCAAGCTTTTCTGGGCGCATCTGATCCCGGAAAATCCCCAAAGCGATTACTGGCTGATCCATGAACCCCAGGAACCGCACCGGCTTGATCTGAATTTTTTATCCTTCATCGCCGCACTGGAGGATGAATTCGCCAGACAGCAGAAGACGCGCAAAATTGACGCGGCGGAAAAAGCCATTCTCGTGCGGGTGGAAAAAAATCCTCTCGCCGGCGCACAGGCCTCCATCGATGAGCTGCGGCAACTGGCCGAGACCTGCGGCGTCGCTGTATTTGACACACAGATTCAATACCGCCCGCAACCTGATCCGAAATATCTGGTCGGCCGGGGCCGGCTTGCCGCCATTGATTTGCGCGCCACGCAAATCGGCGCGAATCTGCTGATCTTCGACCATGAACTGACGCCGGCGCAGGTGCGTTCCATCGGCAATTTCACCGGCCTCAAAATTATCGATCGCACCCAGGTGATCCTGGACATCTTCGCAAGGCGCGCCCACAGCCGCGAAGGAAAGATTCAGGTGGAGCTGGCCCAGCTCAAATATCTGCTGCCGCGCCTGATGCACAAGGACACGTCGCTCTCCCGGCTGGCGGGCGGCATCGGCGGCTTAGGCCCCGGTGAAACCAAACTGGAAATCGACCGCCGGCGGATTCGCGAACGCATCCATCGTCTGGAAAAAGATTTGAAGTCTATCACCAAATCGCGTGGTCAGCGGCGCGGCCGGCGCGAAAGATCCGGTCTGCCGGTCATTTCGATTGTAGGCTACACCAACGCAGGCAAATCCACGCTGCTCAATACGCTGACGAAAAGCGCCGTGCTGGTGGAAGACAAGCTCTTTGCCACACTGGATACCAAAAGCGCCAGACTTCGTTTTCCGCGCGATACCGAAGCCATCATCACCGATACGGTTGGTTTTATCCGCAATCTGCCGCAGGAACTGTTCAGCGCATTTCGGGCGACGCTCGACGAGCTTCAGGAAGCAGACTTGCTTGTGCATGTGATTGACATCAGCAATGATCAATTCGAGGAGCAGATAGCGGCTGTTGAAAACATCCTTGAAGAGCTGGACATCTCCGATAAACCAACCATACGGGTTTTGAATAAGGCAGACCGCTTTCACGATAAAGAAGTCCTGCAATCCCTCTGCAAGCGATTTAACGCGGTGGCCGCTTCAGCTTTGGACAGAACATCTCTTTTCGGACTTTTAGAAAAAATTGAAGCCATCCTGCCCAATACAAACTTTGCAGGACGGGGATTTTGTGCTAGGGGAGAAGAAACGTGAAGCGTGAAGCGTCATTCGTGAATCGCGAGGATGAAGATGATTAGAGAATACTTTTTAACGGGAGGATGCTCATGAAACTGTTGCGTACGGTGTTGATTCTTGTCGCAATTTTGTTTTCGACCAATGGCATGGCTGCCGAGAAGTTACTCACCGTCGTGCATACCAACGACATGCACTCTCATTTCCAGGGATTCTCACCGGAAATCGACTATCAACCCTTCAATGTCCATGCCGATAAGACCCTTGGCGGCTGGGCGCGTGTTGCGACAGTCATTCAAAATACAAAAAAAGAAAGAACCAATCCCGTCCTGGTCGTCGATGCGGGCGATTATACGATGGGGTCACTCTTCCATATGTTGATTCGCGAAGAAGCCCTTGAACTGCGCCTGCTTAAGGCAATGGGCTACGATGCCATCACGCTGGGCAACCATGAGTTTGATCTCAAGCCCGCGGGACTGGCCGCCATTCTAAAAACAGCCAAAGCCAAAGGCGGCATGCCCCAAATCGTTCTGGCCAACCCCATCTTTGACCGCAAACAGCCTGTCCTATCTGCGCTTGAAGACACTTTCTCCGAAACGGGCGTGAAGCCCTATACCATTTTGCAGCGCGACGGCCTGAAAATCGGCATCTTCGGCATTATCGGCAAGGATGCCGTTGAAGTATCGCCTTTTGCCAAACCGCTGACCTTCCGCGATCCCGTTGAAACGGCGCGCGACATGGTCGATGTGCTGCGCAACAAAGAAAAAGTGGATATTGTCATTTGCCTGTCGCACGGCGGACTGCGGGCCAACCCCAAAAAATCGGAAGACATCATCCTGGCCCAGAAAGTCACGGGCATTGATGTTATTATAAGCGGACACACGCATACAAAACTGGATCAGCCAATTATCGTGGGCTCCACGCTGATCGTTCAGGCCTGGTGCTACGGCAGGCAGGTGGGCATTCTGGATTTGGCCTTAAACGACGGCAAGGTCAGCTTGAAAAAATACACGCCCGTCGTCATTAACAGTGCCATTGCGGGTGATAAGCCAATTCAGTCCATAATCGATTCATTTAAGAAAACCGTCGATTCGCGGCTGCTGGGGGCGCTGAATCTTTCTTATGATAAAGTGATTGCGGAAACAAAATGGGATTTAACAAACGCCGCTGAGGAATCTCCGCTGGGTAATCTGCTGGCCGATGCCATCCGCTGGACAGTCAATCAGGCGGATTCGGATCCAAACGATCCATCAAGCCGCGTGACGGTCGCCGTCGAATCCAACGGCGTCATCCGTGACAATCTGGTGGCGGGGAAAACCGGAAGAATCACCGTAGGCGATTTATTCCGCACCATTCCTCTGGGCATCGGCGCAGACGACACCATGGGGTATCCGCTGATCAGCTTCTATCTTTACGGCTATGAAATCAAAAGGGCACTGGAAATTCTGACCAGCGTAAGGCCGCTTAAAAATGATGACTACTATTTGCAAATCTCCGGCTTACACTTCACCTATAACCCGCACCGGATGATTTTCGACCGCGTGACCCAGATTGAGATAGGCGACGAAGGAACCGGTTTTGCGCCGCTCGACTACGATCAATCCAATAAAAAGCTCTACCGGGTGGCTGCCAATATCTACAATGCAACTTTTTTAAAGATGGTTGGTAAATTCACCTATTCCCTGTTAGACATCGTGCCCAAAGATAAAAACGGCGCGCCCATTGAAAAGCTGTCGGCCGCATTAATTGATGGTAACAAATCGCAGCCGGGCATTCAGGAACTTAAACAATGGCAGGGCGTGGTTCAATATGTCCGGTCTTTCCCGGATACGGACGGCAACGGCATTCCGGACATCCCGGAAAAATATCAAGGCAAGCTCGGACGCATTGTGGAAAAACCAAGTTGGAATCCCGTCAATTTGGTATCGCGGGCAACGACACCAACCCTGATTGCGCTGGCCGCACTGCTTATTGTTGTGTTGTTGATCATTGCGATTGTGGTAATTGTAAAGAAGAAAAGGCTGAAGACCGAAGGCTGAAGGTAAAGCTGATGACCCTGCGGGTCACACGAGGCTGAAGGTAAAGTGCTATGCGCGATCACACAAAATTAAAGGCATTTGAACTGGCGGATGAGGTAGTGCTTTTAGTTTATGGTTTAACGGCTAGATTCCCGAAAGAAGAGTTATATGGACTGACTTCTCAAATACGGCGAGCAGCGATTTCAGTTCCTTCTAATATCGTGGAAGGTTGCGCACGCGACAGCCAGGCAGATTACCTGAGGTTCCTTCACATGGCATTCGGCTCATTAAGGGAATTACATTATCAGTTAAGTTTGGCAAAACGGCTGGATTTCCTGAGCAACGAAGATTTGTTAATTATTGAACCAAAAGTAACTGAAACCGAAAAAGTGCTGAACGGCTTAATCAAAGCTTTAAGGAACGACTGAATTTCTTTTTTACCTTCAGTCTCGCGCCCCCTTTAGGGGGTCGGCCTCGCGCCCCCTCGAGTCACCTCGAGTAACCTTCAGGTTATTAGGTGAGCAAGGGGGTCAGCCTATCAACCTGAGGTATTATTTTTTATGAACAAAGAATTTATTGAAATCCGCTGGCATGGACGGGGCGGTCAGGGCGCCATCACGGCGGCCAAGATTGTTGCCGGGGCGGCCTTCGCAGAAGGCTTTGCGGGTGTGGTCATGGCGCCGACCTTCGGCACCGAACGCAGAGGCGCGCCGGTCATGACATCGCTGAAAATCTCCAAGACGAAAATTTATGACTTGTCGCCCATCGAAACCCCGGACATCGTCGTTGTCCTCGACCACCTGCTGCTCAAAGAAGCGGATGTCACCCACGGCCTCAAGCCCGGCGGAATCATCGTTTTAAACACACCCATGGCTTTTGAGTCCTATCACTTTAAAGATTTTAAGCTGGCCACCGCCGACATTACGGCTATCTCCGTTGAAGCGGGCCTTCCTCACGGCATGGTCAACACCGGGATCATCGGGTCGCTGGAAAAAGCCACAAAGCTCCTGGGAATCGATATCCTGATTAAAGGCATTGAAGAAGAATTTCGCACACGAAAGCCCGAAAAGAACTCAATGGCGGCCAAAATTGCCTATGAGCGAACTGTGGCGGGAGGTTGAAAATGGGCACCAGAAATTACAAAAGAAAAACATCACACAGTGAAAACGGGCCGGGAGACGGCGGAAGGACCGGTTCATGGAGAGTAGAGCGGCCTATATTGGACAAGAGCCTCTGCATTCCCTGTAAAAGAAATAAAGAAGCCTGCTTCATCTGCTGGTTGTTTTGTCCGGAGATTGTCATCTCCCGGACGATCCCGCCAAAGATCGACCTGGAATACTGCAAGGGCTGCGGCATCTGCGCTGAAGAATGCCCCACCAAGGCCATCACCATGGTCGATGAAGCTGAATTTTCAAAAGAAGACAAGGAGTAGCCGCCATGCATATTATAGAAGACGGAAACGCAGCAGCAGCTTTGGGCGTCAAGCTTTGCCGCGCCAATGTGATCGCGGCCTATCCCATCACCCCCCAGACCCCGCTTACGGAAAAGCTTTCCGAATATGTTGAATCAGGCGAGATGAAGGCCGAATATATTCCCGTCGAGAGCGAGCATTCCGCCATGGCCGTCTGCATCGCCGCCTCATCGGCCGGCGCCCGGGCGTTTACCGCTACCAGCGCCAACGGATTGCTCTACATGCATGAGCAGGTTCAGTGGGCGGCAGGCGCCAGGCTTCCCATTGTCATGTGCGTGGTCAACCGCGCGGTTGGCGCACCCTGGAATGTCTGGAACGATCAGCAGGACTCGATTTCCCAGCGCGACACCGGCTGGATTCAGATGTATTGTGCAGACCACCAGCAAATCATCGACTCGGTCATCAAGGCTTTCTGGCTGGCGGAAAAGGTGAGCATTCCAATCATGGTTTGCTATGACGGGTATATCCTTTCTCACACATTCATGCCGTTTGATCTGCCGGATCAGGAAAAGGTTGATGCGTTTCTGCCGCCGTTCAGACCGGCGTATGCGCTTAATCCTGACGAGCCGGCCAGTCTCAATACCGTGACCCTGCCGGACGTGCGCATAGACGTCCACGGTGAGTTGGCCCACGGCTATATGGAAATCCGGTATCTGCTTCAGGAAGAACTCAGAACATCGCTTACCGTCGCCGCGGAAGCAGAAAAAAGGTTTACCGGAATATTCGGCCGGGGCGGCGATCCGTATATCGAACCTTATCGTTGCGACGACGCGGACCATATTGCTGTCGGTCTCGGGTCATTAACATATCAGTTAAGAGTTTCCGTTGATGCGTTAAGAAAAGAAGGCATCAAAGTGGGCGTTATGGGTATTCGCTTTTACCGGCCTTTTCCGGATGAGGCGATTGCCAATGCGCTGAAAGGGAGAAAAGGCGTTATCGTTTTTGAAAAAGCGCTCAGTTACGGTTATGAAGGCGCGCTGGCTTCGGATTTAAAGTCCGCGCTTTATCAACACTTAGCCGGCACAGGCCATCTGCCGCTGGTTCAGAATTTTATAGCCGGGATCGGCGGCCGCGAAATCCGGACGGACGATTTGACACAAACCCTCCGGGCTGCGACCCGGAGCAGGATTGCAAAAGAGCCCACCTGGATAGGGCTCAAGTTATAGGAGAATCACATGCAGGCCAAGACGACCATTTTAAGTTTACCAACGGAAGAATTTGTTCATCCGGGAACACGGGCATGCACCGGCTGCGGCCTGGCTATCGCCTACCGGGTGGGCCTTAAAGCCCTGGGCAAAAACACCATTCTGGTTGTGCCGCCCAGCTGCCTTACGGTGCTTCAGGGCCTTTTCCCGGTTGCCTCGACCAAACTCCCCTGCCTGAATGTAACCTTTGCATCAACAGCCGCCGCAGCCACCGGAATCCTTGCCACCTTGAAATCGCAGGGAAAAACGAACATCCAGGTAGCCGCCTGGGCAGGCGACGGCGGAACAAGTGATATCGGCTTGCAGGCCTTATCGGGCGCGGCAGAACGGGGAGATAACTTCATCTACCTGTGTTACGACAATGAAGGATACATGAACACCGGTGTTCAGCGCTCGGGCACGACCCCTATTGGCGCCATAACGGCAAACACTCCGTTTAAGGGAAAACTTCAGCAAAAAAAAGACGTCCCGTCCATCATGGCGGCGCATCACTTAAGCTACGTTGCCACCTGCTCCGCCGCCTATCCGCTGGACCTTTACGATAAAATAATCAAGTGCAAGGATATGCCGGGCACCAAATATTTCCATATCCACATCCCCTGCCCGCCCGGATGGGGCTACGATCCACGATACGGAATCAAGGTCGGAAGGCTCGCCGTGGAAACCGGATATTATGACCTCTACGAAATCGTCAATGGTGAGTTCAAATTGACGGCAGCATCCGAAAAGCTTGTGGAGAAGCGCAAGCTGGTGCCGGTGCGCGAATACTTCCGCGCGCAGTCCCGCTTCAAGATTCTGACCGAGGAACAGATCGCCGACATTCAGAATCAAATCGATGCAAAATGGGCGGCATATTATAAGAAAGACGAGTAGAGACAGGTCTGTAACGGACATCCAACAAAAAAACCCCCGGTCTTCCCGGGGGTCGAATTTCATTTCGAGTGCAAAAAGCACGGGGTTTCTTTCCATGAAGCCCAATACACCTTTGCTGATCCTCAGCGTGTTATCATTGAGGACTTAGATCACGGCGGAGATGAAGATCGTTTTTTCTGCTTTGGCAAGGTAAAAGGCGGCGGCGTTACGGTCCGCTTTACCGTTAGAAAAGGCATAATCCGGATTGAGAGCTTTGCACAACCTCTCTAATCGTCATTCCCGCGAATAACCTAAAGGTCACGAGCGCGGGAATCTAGGAAGCAATTGAAAACACTGGATTCCCGTCTTGCGACCTCGAGTGACCTCGCGACAGACCCTACAATGTCCCCCGCTGGCGGGGGTAGGGGGTGGTGTGAAAATAAATAGGTTTCTGTCCCTATTAAAACTATTAAAATCAAATTTTCTTGACAAGGCAAAATATTTACATTAGGTTTTAAAATAATGTTTAAATGTTTAATTATGGAGGTTGTATGACGACGGTTATAAAGATCAGCCCGCAGGGGCAGGTTCGCATCCCCAGGAAATTCATGGAAATCCTTGGTTTGGAGGCGGGCGATTACATCGAGGCGCTGCTGGAAGAAGGCCATATTGCCTTGAAGCCGAGGAAGCTGATCGATCCTTCTCAGGGATGGTATTGGACGAAGGAATGGCAGCAGACGGAAAAAGAGGTGGATGGCGAGGTCGAAAGGGGCGAGGTGTCTCCAACGTTCCAGACGGCGGAAGAAGGTATCGAATGGTTGAAAAAATAACCGGTTATGAATTCAGCAGCCGGTTCCGGAAGGACTACCGAGCTCTATCGAAAGAAATCCAGGACATCTTCGAGACAAAACTCCTCCTTTTTCTCGACAACCCCCGCCACCCTTCCCTCCGGGTCAAAAGGCTTGTCGGTACCGCTGACCGATGGGAAGGTTCCGTGACCATGAACTACCGCTTCACTTTCCAGTTTGCTGAAGGAAAGGTGTTCTTCCGCCGGATCGGCGCCCATGACATTCTAAAAACAGAAGGCTGAATAAATCCCTTCCCCCCATCAGAGAGCCTTTCGTGCTTTTAGGTATTACAGCAACCCACACCATTCCTGCGGAGATATCTCCGCAGCCGGGAGCTACCGAGAGAGCTTTGCAGAACCCCTTTGATCGTCATACCGGCGCAGGCCGGTATCCAGGAAACTATTGATAATACTAGATTCCGGTTTTCACCGGAATGACAAAAAGGGTGGTTTTCTATAGTTGTGCAAAGGTCTCGTTCCGATA
>JANYAF010000215.1 GCA_025355175.1 Deltaproteobacteria bacterium
TGGGCTTCATCGAGAATCACCACGCTGTTGACGATATTATGAAGTTTTCGGCATTTACTTGTTCTGCTGGCAAAAAAAGATTCAAAGAACTGAACCGCTGTGGTCACAATAATCGGCGCGTCCCAGTTTTCGCAGGCCAAACGCTTTTTTATATATTCATCGTTATCTTCTACCGGGTCGAGATTGGCGTGATGTTCAATCACTGCGTCACCAAATATTTTTTGGAATTGGTCAGCCGTTTGTTCAATAATACTGATATAGGGAATAACGTAAATGATTCTTCGTTTTTTATAGTGGCTTGCATGACGTAGCGCAAAAGCCATTGATGAAAGCGTTTTCCCGCCGCCAGTCGGAACACTCAGGGTAAAAGCACCCGGTGCGTCGGCAGATTTTTCAATACATCGTCTTAAAATACCGGTTCGGAGTTGATTAACCGTCGTGTCGTCCGGTTTAGACGGGTATCTTTCTGTCATGAAACGGGTGAAAGATTCAAGAAGTTCCGCAATCGAGGGATAATGACCACGAAGCAGAAATGTTTCTTTATCCATAAATGCTTCCGTGTCGAGATAATCGGCATCCACCACGCATGAAAAAAGCATTCTGATCCACATCGCCGGATCAGCTCCTTTTGGAGGCCTTTCTTTGGGTAAATCTTGTTCGAGAATATTTGGCGGTATCTTTGCTTTTTGAGCGGCTTTGAGGTGGCTGATCTCTTTCAAACGCACCGATAGCGCAGCATTACCCGTTTCGTCGGGCAGCCAATCTGGAAGTCCGGCATGATGACCGGCAATAATATAAGAAAAAATACGGCCGACTTTGTCGAATTTTTCGATTGCCCATTGCGCGCCCGCAGTGGAGTGGTTGACTTTACTTATATAATTGCTGGTTTCCTCGTCAATTCCTGTCGCAACACGAATCATGGACTGGAACTCAGGCGAATATTTCCCAAGATCGTGCCAGAGTCCAGCAAGATACCCCCATTGTGACGCACTGAATTCGGCTGCAAAATGCGCGGCATGAGTTGCTGTGTTTATCAAATGATCTTCAACAGATTGAAGACATTTTTCCCCGCAGACATGGGCAATGGGTATTTCTTTGTTGTTCATTTATAAGTCCTTAAGTATTACCTAATTTAGCTCTTGCTGATTGTGTGAAGTTAAAATCCTCCCCGACCCTCCTTTAGGAAAGGAGGGTCAATACTTTTGCACGTCCTTTTCCAAACCTTACGGGGCTAAAGCCCCGGACTACGAGCCACGAGCTAAGAGCTACGATCCGCGCCGCCAACATGTCATAAATGTCGGTGACTTTCTGGTAAAAATTGCGTTCGCTGCTGCGTATATCGCGAATGCGCTGTAATAATTCTTGAAAATAACGCGCTTTTGCGCCGCCTTGCTTTAATCGTTCATCATCCAGCGTAAACCCTTTGATGATGTATTCCTTGATTCTTTGCGTAGCCCAGATGCGGAATTGTGTGCCCTGAATCGATTTCACCCGGTATCCCACAGAGATAATCATATCCAGGTTATAAAAATTGGTTGGCTTGGTAGAAAATTCGGAATTTCCAAATTTTCTCAGGGTCGCTTCCTCCGCGAGCTCGTGTTCCTCATAAACATTTTTGATATGTTCGTTAATGGTGGACTTTGATTTGCCGTATAACTCGGCCATTTGATCCTGCGAAAGCCAGACGGTCTCATCCTCCAAACGAACATCCAGCTTTGTCTGCCCGTCCTTTGTCTGATAAAGAATAATTTGCGAATTTTTATCCTGCCCGCTACCGACGACGCTCTGCTGACGCTCTTTCTTCATGCCCCTGCCTTTCTTTTTAATGGCAGTTAGTTCCAAAATGGAACTAACTGAATATTTATGTAACCCTCCACTTTAACGTGGCCGGTTGGTGTTGTGTAGAGAGGAAATTCCGTCAGGCGGTTTTGTGAAACGATATGTTTGCCATTTTTCATGGCGATACTCCTTTGCTTCGGTTGTTCCGAGAGCTTTGCAGAACCCCTTTGATCGTCATACCGGCGCAGGCCGGTATCCAGGAAACTATTGATAATACTAGATTCCGGTTTTCACCGGAATGACAAAAAGGGTGGTTTTCTATAGTTGTGCAAAGGTCTCGTTCCGATA
>JANYAF010000225.1 GCA_025355175.1 Deltaproteobacteria bacterium
ATAAGTTTAAGTCCATAAAAGCAATCAATAGTTTATACGTCTAACCTGTCTATCGTCACGAAGCCCGATGTGATGTGATGGAGGATAACAGAATATACAAAAGAAAAAAAGCGGAAATACTAAAATCAGGATCGTCATGAAGCCTAGTGTCTCGTCAATCAAGAAATGTCATTCTGATTGGGCGCAAAGCATTGCGCCCCTACAAAGTGGTGTCATCTTATTTTTTGTCATAACCTTTCAGGTCACTCGTTTCGTAGGGCGCGTCAGTCCCTACAATGTCCCCCGCTCGCGTGACCTTCAGGTTGGGCGGGGGTAGGGGGTGGATGTGTTATTGCAGGTGTAAGGTTCATCGAAGTTACGGTTTGGCCCACCTCCGTCACTGCGTGACACCTCCGCCACGCGTGCCCTTTAGGGTAGCGGAGGATATGTGCCCGGCAGCCCGAATAGATTGGTTGTGCAAAAGGAAACCTTTGCACAACTACATAAAACCAGCAATTAAGTCATGCCGGCGAATAACCTGAAGGTCACGAGTGCCGGTATCCAGTATTATCAAGCACTTCCTAGATTCCGGCCTACGCCGGAATGACAAATAAGGGAGTTGTGCAAAGGTCTCAAAAGGTCTCAATAGGTTTATAGAAATACATATCCGAAAACAATCTACGACCCCATCGGGGTCGCACGTATGTTGACGCAATGAGCTATAGACGTGAAACCCCTTCGGGGTTTATAAACCTTACCCAAAAGAAGTTTCTTAGGTCGTCATGATTTCTGATCGTTCAGAATTTTTCTTAAAAACAGGCCGGTAGAAGATTGTTCGTTTTGCGCCACGTCCGCAACCGTGCCTGACGCTATAATCCGTCCGCCGCCCGGGCCGCCTTCGGGACCCAGATCAATCACATGATCCGCGGACTTGATGATATCCAGATTGTGCTCGATCACCACCATCGTATTGCCCATATCCACCAGACGCATCAACACATCGAGCAATCTCTGGATATCCGCAAAGTGCAGGCCGATGGTCGGCTCGTCCAGAATATACAAGGTATTGCTGTTGACTCTTTTGCCCAGCTCCCGCGCGATCTTGATGCGCTGCGCCTCGCCGCCGGACAGCGTCGTGGCCGATTGTCCCAGGCGGATATATCCCAATCCTACATCGGCCAGAAGCTGCAGATGCGTTTGGAGGGAAGGGATATTGGCAAAGAAATCCAGCGCCTGATGAACGGTCATGTCCAGCACGCCGGCAATGCTCTGATCTTTATATTTGATATCCAGCGTGTCGGCGTTGAAGCGCTTGCCCCGGCAGGCGTCACAGGTCACATAGACGTCCGGTAGAAAATGCATTTCGATCTTGATCAAACCATTGCCTTCGCAGGCCTCGCAGCGCCCGCCTTTGACGTTGAAGCTGAAACGTCCCGGTTTGTAGCCGCGCACGCGCGCTTCCGGGAGTCCTGTGAAAAGATCGCGGATAAAAGAAAAAATGCCGGTGTATGTGACGGGATTGGAACGGGGCGTCCGTCCGATCGGCTGCTGATTAATCATGATTACCCGTTCGATGTCTCCCGTATCTTTGACCCGTTTGATTTTTCCCATCGATCCGCTATGCTGGTTTAAACGGCGCGCCATCACTTTATACAGCGTTTCAATCACCATGGTGCTTTTGCCGGAACCGGACACGCCGGTCACCGCCGTCAAAACGCCTGTCGGGATTTTGATATCAATATTCTGGAGATTGTTTTGCGACGCGCCTTCCAGAATGATGTGGCGGCCTTTCGTGGGCCGCCTTTTGGTCGGCCCGGCGATCGTTTCCCTTCCGGACAGAAATTTGCCGGTGAGCGAGGTTTCGCTTATCAGCACGTCGGCGGGCGCGCCCTGAAAAATAACTTCACCGCCCTGGGCGCCGGCGCCCGGTCCCATATCCACGATATGGTCGCACGCCAGCATCATATCGGCGTCATGCTCCACGACCAGCACGGTGTTGCCCATGTCGCGCAGTTTTTTCAACGTGTCGATCAGCCGCAGATTGTCTTTCTGATGCAGGCCGACGGTCGGTTCGTCGAGCACATACAAAACACCCATCAGGCCGGAGCCGATTTGCGTGGCGAGTCTTATGCGCTGGGATTCGCCACCCGACAGGGTGGAGGTGGAGCGCGCCAGATTCAAATAATCCATGCCGACATTGAGCAGAAACAAAAGCCTGCTTTTGACTTCTTTAAGAATGCGTTCGGCGATGAACATCTCCTGCGCCGAAAGGGTCAGTGTTTCGAAAAACTGGAAGCATTCGCGGATGGACATCAGGCACAGGTCGTAGATGTTTTTGCCGCCCACGGTAACGGCCAGGCTTTCTTTCTTCAGGCGCGCGCCGCCGCAGGTTTCACAGGGCCTCAAATCAATGTAGCGACCCAGGTCGTTTCGCACCGCAGGGGAGGTTGTTTCCCGCCAGCGCCGTTCCAGTTGTTTGATCACACCCTCAAAGGGACGGTGGGCGAAGTAGCGCTTGTCCGGACGGTCGGAATAGAATTTGATCGATTCCGTCCCCGATCCGTAAAGGAGAACATTCTGAATTTTTTCGGACAGTTTGTTAAACGGTGTGTTGATGTCGAACTTATAATGCGAAGACAGCGCATCGAGCATGTTATGATAGTAAAGGGAGTTTCTTCCGGCCCAGGGCGCGATAGCGCCCTCGCGAAGCGACAGGCCTACGTCCGGCGCCACCAGGTCGAGCGCGAAGTGCATGCGCGAACCCAGACCGTTACACGCCGGACAGGCGCCGTAGGGGCTGTTGAACGAAAACACGCGGGGCGCCAGTGATGCCATGCTGATGCCGCAATCGGGACACGCGTATTTTTCAGAGTACAGCGTTTCACACCCGTCGGCGGTTACAATTCTGACCAGGCCGTCGCTTTTACCCGCGGCGATTTCCACGGAGTCGCGCAGTCTTTTTCGAACGCCTTCCTTCAAGACCAGACGGTCAACGATCAGATCGATATCGTGGCGTTTTGTTTTGGATAGAATGATATCTTCGGCCAGATCGCGGATTTCGCCGTCAATGCGGACGCGGGCAAAGCCTTCCTTCTGGAGTTTTTTCAATTCTTTGGCAAACTCGCCTTTTTTCCCGCGGACCAGAGGCGCCATGACGCTGAAGCGCGCGCCCTCAGGCAGGGAAAGCACCCCGGCCACAATGTTGTCAATGGTTTGTGCCTTAATTTCCCGGCCGCAACTGTAACAGTGGCAGACGCCGATTCCGGCGAAAAGCAGGCGGAAATAGTCGTAAATTTCGGTGACCGTGCCCACGGTGGAACGCGGATTGTGGCTGGCCGCGCGCTGCTCGATGGCAATCGCGGGAGAGAGGCCTTCGATGGATTCCACATCCGGCTTGTCCATCTGGCCGATAAACTGGCGCGCGTAAGTGGAGAGCGATTCGACATAACGGCGCTGACCTTCGGCATAAATGGTGTCGAACGCCAGGGAAGATTTACCGGAGCCGGAAACGCCGGTGATGACCACCAGCTTGTCGCGGGGAATATCCAGATTGACTTTTTTGAGATTATGTTGGGACGCGCCCTTGATTCTTATGAAATCCATAGTGTCTTTTGCCGCTTCCTAGAGCCGGACATCGATGAAAGATTTTTTGCGGATGTCTGCAATCCATTCGTCATATTTTTTGGCGATTCTTTCATCTTCAATTTTTGCTTTGATTTCGTCGCGCACCACGGGCAGCGGTTTCAGTCCTTCCCCCCGCTTATCGACGACCGCGATAATGTGAAATCCCATTTCCGATTCGATCACGTCGCTGATGTCTCCCACGGGCAGGCTGAAGGCCGCCTTTTCGACGTCCGGCAGAATAACGCCTTTTTCCACAAAGCCGATATCACCGCCTTCAGCCGCCGCCGGCCCTTTGGAATATTGCGCCGCAAGCATTTCAAACGCCTCACCTTGCCGGATGCGTTCGCGTAATTGCCGCGCCTGTTTTCTGACGCCTTCCCGCGCTTTTTCGCCCGCGGGCGCCGGCAATAAAATCTGCCTAATACGCACCGCTTCCTTCCCTTCATAATCCTGACGGTGTTTATCGTAAAAATCGCCGATTTCTTCGTTGGTGACCAGGATTTTGGACTGCACTTCTCTCCGGAGCAGCCTCATCCGCAGCATCTGTCCCCTGATCCCTTTTTTCACGGCCGTAAGAGAGTTTCCTTCCGCCGCCAGTTTATTGGTAAAGGCCTCCATGGTCGTGTTGTTCTTGACCAGCATATCCTTGATGACATCCAACACGTCCTCATCTTTTATGGCGGCCACACCGCCCCCTGCTTTTTTCGCCTCGTTTTCGATCAGCATCTGATCAATCAGGTTCTGCAGGAGGGCTTCTTTGTTCTGCTTCAAAACGGCTTCCTTGTCATTTCCTTGATAGGTGGCATCGATATTTTTTGCATAGGGTTCAAACGCCCGATTGAGTTCGGTGAGGGTGATGACCTCATTATTGACTACGGCAACAATTCTATCCGTCATTTCGGCGGCAACCGCTGTGCAGGCAAGTCCTATCGCCAAGATTATCGTGAGACCTATTTTAAAAACCTTCACAATTTTCCCCCCTGTATGAAATTTATTATGGTGTCTTTGTACTGAGGATAGGGATTTCTTTTTTGACGATGGCTTTCGTCTTCAATCCCTCCAGCCAGACGGCAAAGGCCGCCTCCTCTTTTTGGGCCCGGATAGCGGCCATGACGTCTTCCTTACAATCGGAAAAAGGCCTGGTCCGGGCCGGCTGTATGTCCATCACCTTGAAAATATGGTATCCATAAGCGCTTTTCACAACCGGGCTTATTTTGCCCACCGGCAGATTAAAAAGAGTTTTGTCCAGCGGTTCCGGCATGGTCTCACGGGAAATCAAACCCAGATCGCCTCCGCGCGCCGCTTCCGGCCCCGTGGATACTTGTGTCGCAACGACGGCGAAATCTTCGCCTTTTTGAAGCCTTGCTTTTATTTCGTCAGCCTTCCGGGCGTCCCCGACGACGATTTGCGACGCCCGGACACTCGCTTGAGTTTTGCACATACCGGGATTTTTATTAAAGTAATCTTCCGCTTCGTCTTCCGAAATGCGGATCGATGCATTCACGTCCGCGGCCACCAGCTTGTCCCAAAGCATCTCTTTTCTGAGCTCTTCGCGCCAGTCTTCATATCGCACATTTTGTGCAATGAGCAAATCAAAAAAATTGTTGCCGTAATCTTTCCGGATATCGATCAGCTTTCTTTCCAGTTCCGTATTGCTGATCGACAGGTTCAATGCCTGTGCCCTCTGGAGGACGATTTTTTCCGTGATCAGGGATTCCAGAATTTCCTTTTCCAGCACCTCCCGTTTATCCGATGAATCGGGGAAGGCCTTGGGAGAGAGCAGCTCTTTTTGGTCGTTCAATCGCTCTCGATATTCATCCAGATAAATTTTTTCGCCGTTGACCGTGGCGACATGCTTTCGATTGAGAAGATCCTCCCTGCCGCACGCGGCAAGCAGGCACAGAATCCCCAGAAAAACCAGGGGCATGAAAGGTCTGTATGGTTTGATTAATTTTCTTAATATTTGCGGCCGCATGTTGTTCATGGCATTCTATATCTTGATAATGGTTATTGGGCAAGCATCTTTAAAAGCCCTTCGGCCTGATCCAGTATTTCCGGCGCGGCTAAGCCCTGGGCGGGCAAAAACAACTTAAAGTCGGGCGTAAAGCGTAAATCTTTTATTTTTTTGCGCGAGAGGGCGATGATTTTGGCCGGATCAATCGGGGAGGTTTCCCGGAAATAAAGATAAAAGTATTTGCCGTCGTAGCCCATCTTTTTGGCCTTAAGCGGTTTCAAGAGATTGCGGATGCCGATCACGCGCAGCAGATTATCCGCCTTCTCAGGCAACGGCCCGTAGCAGTCGGCAATCTCGTTGCGAATCTCATCGAGATCGTCCTGACCTTCCGCGTGGGATATGCGCTTGTATAAAATCAGCCGCTGATGAACGTCCTCGACGTAGTCTTCGGGGAGAAAGGCGGAAATCCCCATTTGAATTTCCGGAAGCGCTTCCTCGACAGGCGTTGGATCGCCCTTGATTTCCCGCACCGTCTTTTCCATCAGTTCGGTATAAAGTTCGTAGCCGACGGCGGAAATATGTCCCGCCTGTGACAGGCCCAGCAGATTGCCGCCCCCGCGGATTTCCAGATCGTTGTAAGCGATGCGGAAACCGGAGCCGGGTTCGGAAAATTCCTTGATGGCCTGAAGCCGCCTCAAAGCGTCGCGTGAAAGCAGGGCGCCCTTCGGCAAGAGCAGATAGGCTGAGGCCTCCTGATTGCCCCGACCCACGCGGCCGCGGATCTGGTAGAGTTGGGCCAGACCGAAGCGGTCGGCGCGGTTGATGACAATCGTGTTCGCCGATGGAATATCGAGTCCCGATCCGATAATCGTCGTGCAGACCAGCACGTCGAATTCGCGCCGGATAAACTGCGACATGGCCTTTTCAATATCCGCCGGTTTCATCTGACCGTGCACCACGCCAACTTTCGCCTGGGGAGAGAGCCGCTGCACCAGATGGGCGATGGAATAGATAGAGCGCACCCGGTCATGGACAAAAAACACCTGACCGCCCCGCAAAAGCTCTGCCTCCACCGCGGCCTTGATGGTATCTTCATCAAATTCCAGAACATAGGTTTTTATCGGCTGCCGGTTTTCCGGCGGCGTGTTGATAATGGATAAATCGCGGATGCCGACCAGTGACAGGTGCAGCGTGCGCGGAATCGGCGTGGCGGACAGCGTCAGCACATCGACCAATGTCCTGATTTTCTTGAGCTTTTCTTTATGCGTCACGCCGAAACGCTGTTCTTCGTCGATAATGACCAGCCCCAGGTCCTTGAAATCCACGTCCTTTTGCAGCAGGCGATGCGTACCGATGATGATATCCACTTTTCCCAGACGAAGATCCGTGATGGTCTTCTTGAGTTCGGCGGCGGTCTTGAAACGGTTGAGCACGTCCACGCGGATCGGGAAGTTGGCCAGGCGTCGCGAGAACGTCGCGTAATGCTGTTCGGCGAGAATGGTGGTCGGCGCCAGAAGCGCCGCCTGCCTGCCGTCCATGACCGCCCGAAACGCGGCCCGGAGCGCAACTTCCGTTTTGCCGAACCCCGCGTCGCCGCAGATCAGGCGGTCCATCGGTTTCAAATCATCCATATCGGCATGAATATCTTCAATCGCCCGGGCCTGATCGGGTGTTTCTTCAAACTCAAACGTTGAGCAGAATTCTTCATAGATGCGGTCCGGCGGCGCAAAGGATTTGCGCTCCAGTGCCTCGCGTGCCGCGTAGATCGCCACCAGTTCCTCCGCCACGTCGCGGACGGATTTTTTGACCCGTTCCTTCACCGCGTCCCAGGAGGTCCCACCCATCTTTTCGATTTTCGGCGTGTGGCCGTCCGGCCCCAGATAGCGCTGAATTTTTTCCAGCGCGTTCACCGGCAGGTAGAGCTTATCGCCGTCCAGATATCCGATGACCAGAAAATCATTTTCGATAAGGCCCACGATAATTTTTTGCAAGCCGAGGTATTGCCCGATGCCGAAATCCGTGTGGACGACAAAATCTCCCTCTTTCAGATCGCCGAAGGATTTCAGGAAATACCCTTCGCGAATCGGCCGCCCACGGCGGCGGGATGTCTTTTTGACAAAGATTTCTTCTTCGCTCAAAAAGGCCAGCCCCAGTGTTTCAAAGACAAAACTGCCGGATATTTTTCCTTCCCGCAAAAAAAGCAATGAAGTGTCGCCGGGCATCGTGGCGGTTGTGAGAAGGGGCGTGTCGGAAGGCTCAATCCGTACCGGCAGATCATACCCCGCGAGCAGGTGCTTCACCCGGGTCGTGTCTTCCGGCGTGGGCGAAATCAGGCAGACCAGCATGCCCTCTGCTATCCAGGCTTTAATTTTATCCGCCGTGCTGCGCAGGAGCGCCTCTTCCTTGACTTCACCAGCCTGCGGCTGGGCTGCCACGATATGCCGGTGCGCCGCGAGTGTCACCGAAGGAATTTGACTGTTTGGAGCATCAAGCGTCAGACCGGCAAACCGCAACTGCCGGAATTTACTCAGGCAGGCGCGTACCGTTTCGAAGGTAAGATAGACACCGGCGCTTTCCAGATAAAACTTGCCGCCGGCTTTAGCCTTGTAGAGCATCTTGTCGATGTTGTCTGCGGCATTTTGCGCAGCCTGCTCAATCGCCAGCGGATCGTTGAGCACAATCAGAGCATTTTGCGGCAGGTAATCAAAAACATTGGAAAGCTTTTGCAAGGTGATGCCGCCCTGGTCGTCCAAGTCTTCATAAAACAGGGGCAGGAAGATCGGGTTGACGGACGTAGCGGATTGCTGCCGGAGCGTTTCCGAAAGCCTTTTGCGCAAATCGCGTGACAGGTCGAGATTATCGGCGCGGCGTTTGACATTGCTGACGGCGCGATTCAGCCTTGCTTCGTCGATCAGAATTTCACCGGCGGGCCCCAGAACGAAAGCATCAACGGCAAGGCCCGAGCGCTGGGATGAGCAGTCAAAGCGGCGGATCGTTTCAATCTCGTCGCCGGCCATTTCCAGGCGAAGCCCTGCTGTTTCGGTGGGCGGAAAAATATCCAGAATATTGCCGCGGAGGCTGAATTCGCCCGGGTTTTCCACAAGCGATACCCTTTGATAGCCGCCCGCCAGGAGTCGGGCGGGGAACTCCTCCATCAGCAGTGTATCACCGATAGAGAGAATTTTCAGGTACTGCTGAAAATCGGCAAACGGCATGACTTTTTGCATGCAGGCCGCAAGGCAGGTCACGATGATCTTACGGCTGTCCACCTGTAACTGGGTCAGCACATTCAGACGCGCCAGTTCTTCTTCCCGTTGCAGGGCAAACATATCGATGGAAAGAAAATCCAGCGGCGGGTAAAGCAGGACATCATCTTCCCCCAGAAAGAGGGCCAGATCGCGGGCGAACGCGGCGGCTTCCCTGGCTGTGGGACAAATGACCGTGACGGGTGTGTGCAGACGATCAAACAAAAGCGCGGTTAGAAACGGACACGCGGCGCCTATGAGCCCTTGAACATCAATAACAGGCGTCTCTTTTTCAATCAGTTCCAAGAGCTCCCGCACAGGCGGGGCGTCGCGGAGAATTTTTTTATCGATGATTTTTCTCAATGAAATCAATCCAACCAAACAGGTTAAACAGGTGGTTAAGATACCGCCAGCATTTTTTTAGCGGCCAGGCTCAAATCCCGGGGCGCCATGATCACCGGCTGCATCGTTTCCTTCTCTATAAGTTCCTCTTTCCCTAGCGCAAAAGAACGGAGAGTTCAAGGGGAACAAATAAAGGCGATGGGCGATAGGCGATGGGCGATAGGCGATAGGCGATGGGCGATAGGCGATAGGCGATAGGCGATGGGCGATAGGTAAAACTATTGATCCCATAGCCTCCCGCCTCTCGCCTTTTTTATTGACAACCTATCCGTCTTTGATAAGGTGCATTCCTAATGAGCAATGGAGACAACAAAAAAATGATTTCTGTGGAAGAAGCGCTTCAAACCATTCTGGCCGGTTGCCACCCGTTGGGACTGGAGAAAGTGGATATTCTGGAGGCCTGCGGTCGGGTGATTGGTGAGGATATTATTGCCCCGCGCGATATTCCCTCCGCTGCTAATTCCGCGATGGATGGTTACGCCGTGCGGTCCGGTGACACGAAAGGTGTAAGAGCCGGAAAGCCCGTGGAATTCAAGGTGATTGAAACCATCGCAGCGGGCAGTATTCCCCGCAAAACACTGAAGGAAGGTCAGGCGGCGCGCATTATGACCGGCGCCTTGATCCCCAAAGGCGCTGATGCAGTTGTTCGCCGTGAAGATACCGAAACGCGGGACAAGACGGTGCTGATTAAAGTGGCCGCCCCCAAAGGACTGGATATCCGTTTTGCCGGGGAAGATGTGCAAAAAGAAGAACGTGTTATTGCGGCGGGCAGTGTTTTGCGTCCGGGACATATCGGTATGCTGGCTGCGCTGGGAAAGGCGTTTGTCGGTGTTTATCAGAAGCCGCGTGTGGCGATTCTTTCCACCGGCGACGAACTGGTTGAGATGTCGACCGACCCGCCGCCCGGTAAAATTGTCAACTCCAACAGCTATTCGCTTGCCGCGCAGGTCCTTGATTGCGGCGGCATTCCGATTATGTTGGGTATCGGCCGCGACAAAAAAGAAGAGCTTGTGGAAAAATTTCAGGTGGCACGGCGCGCCGATGTGATTCTTTCTTCCGGCGGTGTTTCGGTCGGCGATTATGATTTTGTCAAGGATGTGATGGGCGACATCGGTAACGCCATGCACTTCTGGCAAGTGGCCATGCGACCCGGCAAACCGCTGGCTTTTGGTTCCATTGACGACGTGCCGCTGTTCGGTCTGCCCGGCA
>JANYAF010000262.1 GCA_025355175.1 Deltaproteobacteria bacterium
CCCGGCATATGCCGGGCTTCGCTTTTTAAGTTGGAGTTTCACAATAAGAAATTTACATTTGTTTTTCAGCAACACCTATGCGCGCTATTGCCCGCGCTAATGCTGTGCGCATTATTTCGTATTCAACATCCTCTTTGGTCATCTGAGATAGACGATTTTCAGCATTATCCTTCGCTTTCAAAGCCCTTTCTTTATCAATTTGATCATACCTTTCGGCTGTCTCAATCAGAATTGTAACTTTATTGGCGGTAACTTCCGCATAACCGGTATTGACCGCATAATGGGTTTTTTTATTGTCTTGAACGTAATTCAACTCGCCAATATCAACGGAACTTAAAAATGCTTCATGACCGCGCAATACGCCGAATTCACCTTCCGTACCCGGAATGGTAACTTCTTCCACCTTGCCCGAAAAGGTCATCTTTTCCGGCGTTACAATTTCCAGCATCAATTCATCAGCCATTTATTTTCTCCAGCTACAATTTTATTGCGAAATCTTTTTGGCTTTTTCTACAGCTTCTTCAATACCGCCGACCATCCAGAAAGCCTGCTCAGGCAGATCATCGTGTTTTCCTTCCAATATCTCTTTGAAACCTCTTACGGTATCCGCGACGGAAACAAATTTGCCTTCTGTTCCTGTAAATTGAGCAGCAACGAAGAACGGTTGTGACAGGAATCTTTGAATCTTTCTTGCCCGGCTGACGGTCTGCTTGTCGCCTTCAGAAAGTTCATCCATACCCAGAATGGCAATGATGTCCTGTAAATCTTTATATTTTTGCAGAGTCACCTGTACCTGTCGGGCAACTGCATAATGCTCCTGACCTAAAACGTTCGGATCAAGAATACGCGATGTTGAATCCAGAGGATCCACCGCGGGATAAATACCGAGCTCTGCGATCGGACGGGACAAAACGACGGTTCCGTCAAGATGCGCAAATGTGGTTGCCGGCGCGGGGTCAGTCAAGTCATCCGCTGGAACGTAAACACACTGAACAGCTGTGATTGAACCTTTAGTTGTGGAAGTGATTCGTTCCTGCAGTTCACCAAGGTCTGTCGCCAATGTCGGTTGATAACCGACGGCGGAAGGCATACGTCCCAGCAGAGCGGAAACTTCAGACCCGGCCTGCGTGAAACGGAAAATGTTATCAACGAACAAAAGCACATCCTGGCCTTCGATATCGCGGAAATATTCAGCATTTGCCAGAGCGGTCAAAGCAATTCTTGAACGGGCTCCAGGCGGTTCAGTCATCTGTCCGTAAATCAAAGCGGCCTGTTTGATAACGCCTGATTCCAGCATTTCACGATAAAGATCGTTTCCTTCACGAGTTCTTTCACCAACGCCTGCGAACACGGAAATACCGCCGTGGTGCATGGCAATGTTATGAATCATTTCCATCATAACGACGGTCTTGCCGACGCCTGCTCCGCCAAACATGCCCATTTTACCGCCGCGGGGGAATGGAACCAAAAGATCAATAACTTTCACACCTGTCTCCAGAACGTGAACGGATGTATCCTGCTCCATAAATGTCGGAGATATACGGTGAATCGGCATCATCGTTTGCGCGTTAATTGGTCCAAGACCATCCACGGGGCGACCCACAACGTTCTGAATTCTGCCGAGACATGATTTACCGACGGGAACGGTAATCGGAGCGCCCGTATCTTTGCATTTCATGCCGCGGACCAAACCATCGGTAACATCCATGGCAATACAGCGGACAACATTGTCGCCCAAATGCTGCGCTACTTCGACAACTAAGTTATCTTCATTGTCGTTGATCGCCGGGTTGGTAATTAAAACAGCGTTTAAAATGCTGGGAAGTTTCCCCTCTTCAAAAGCCACGTCAACAACGGGTCCAATAACCTGAACAATCTTTCCGATATTCATAACTATCTCCTTACAAATAGTCGCATTAATATATTTTACATGCGGCAGATTACCGCAGAAAAATTAACCTTTGGACAGAGCTTCGGTACCGCCAACGATATCCATCAACTCCGCCGTAATTGCCGCTTGTCTTGCTTTGTTCATTTTCAGAGTCAACGTACTGATCAGCTCTTCGCAATTGCTGGTTGCGTTATCCATAGAGGCCATCCGCGCACCATTTTCACCTGCTGACGTTTCCAAGAGAGCACGGTAAACCAAAACGTGAACATACATCGGTAGTAATTTGTGCAGTAACACTTCATCCGATGGTTCATAGGTATAATCGAGTCGTTTATCAGCCTCTATTTCGGCGTCCTGACCAATCGATGGTAAAGGAAACAACCGGACGACCGTTGGTTTCTGTACGGAAACATTGACAAATTGGTTATAAATTAAATACAATTCATCGTATTCTTCCTTGATAAAAGGCGTAATGACTTCGTCAGCAATGGATACCGCCAATGTCATGTCGAATTTACTTAAGAGATCTACTTTCTGTGCAAGCACATTGGCCTTTTTCCGGAAATAATCCCTGCCTTTCCGCCCGACATTGATGAGCCCGATCTCTTTACCTTCTTTTCCTTTATCGCGCATAAATCTTTCAGTTGCTTTAATCAGGTTTGTATTAAATCCACCGCAAAGTCCCCGGTCGGCCGTCATACAAATGACTCTTATTTTCTTGGGATCGCGCACTGCCAGCAGGGCATGAGATGAACTATCCACTCGCAAAGCAACACTGCTGAGAACATCCATAAATTTCCCAGCGTAGGGCCGGAAATTTTCCATCTTCGTCTGCGCCGATTTAAATTTAGACGCGGCAACCATGTTCATGGCGCGTGTAATTTGCTTCGTCTTTTGAACGGCACTGACTTTTCTTTTTATGTCTTTAAGCGAGGCCACTGAAAATTCTCCTCAACTGTTTATTTTTGACTTTTCCCTGTGTCCCTGTTGTCAGAATTTCACTGTGAAATTCAGTTTCAAGTTTTTTTGTAATCTATTCCGCCACAAAAACGGAGTCGAACGCAGTCAGAGCATCCTTCATCTTCTTTTCCAACTCAGGCGAGATAATTTTCTTATCTTCTATTTCTTTCAAAATATCAGAATGTTTGCTTTCAACAAAACTTAACAACTGCTTTTCATAGATCTGGACTTTATCAACATCGATTTTATCAATAAAACCCCTTGTTCCCGCAAACAGCACGACAATTTCCTGCCCCAGAGACATTGGCTGGTATTGCGGTTGTTTAAGCAACTCAACCAGACGGACACCACGATCCAACTGCGCTTGTGTGGATTTGTCCAGATCGGAACCGAATTGGGCAAATGCCGCCAGTTCCCGGAACTGGGCCAAATCAAGTTTCAGCGTGCCGGCAACCTGTTTCATTGCTTTCACCTGGGCGGCGCCGCCGACGCGGGACACGGACAAACCGACGTTGATGGCTGGACGGATGCCGGAGAAGAATGAACTCGGTTCAAGATAAACCTGACCGTCTGTAATCGAAATAACGTTCGTGGGAATATATGCCGATACGTCGCCGGCCTGGGTTTCGATAATCGGCAGAGCGGTAAGCGATCCACCACCTAACTCCTGACTGACGCGGGCTGAGCGTTCCAGCAGACGGGAGTGGTTATAGAAAATGTCGCCGGGATAAGCTTCACGCCCGGGAGGACGGCGTAAGAGCAGTGAAATCTGACGATAGGCAACAGCCTGTTTGGACAAGTCATCATAAATAATCAATGCATCCTGGCTTTTGTCTCTAAAATATTCACCAATACTGCAACCGGCGTAAGCCGCGATATACTGAAGCGTTGCCGGATCAGACGCGCAACCGGCAACAATGCATGTGTAAGACATCGCGTCATGCTGCCTTAATTTTTCCACTACCTGCGCCACGGTGGATTTCTTCTGGCCGATGGCGACATAGATACATTTGACGCCTGTGTCTTTCTGGCGAATGATCGCATCGATACAAATGGCCGTTTTACCAATTTGGCGGTCACCGATGATAAGCTCACGCTGGCCACGACCGATTGGCGTCATGGCATCAATAGCCTTGAGGCCTGTGTACATCGGCTGGTTAACGGGTTGGCGTGCAATAACACCGGGAGCAACCATTTCAATGCGGCGAAACTCGTTGGACTCGATGGGACCCTTGCCATCCAGCGGGGCTCCCGTCGCGTCAATGACACGGCCGAGCAGTCCTTCTCCTACCGGAATCTGTGCGATTTTACCGGTTCTTTTAACGATATCGCCTTCTTTGATATGCGTAACTTCTCCCAGAACGGCAACACCGACGTTATCTGCTTCCAGATTGAGAACCATGCCCAGGATACCGCCGGGAAATTCGAGAAGCTCCATGACCATCGCGTTTTGCACACCGTAAACTCTCGCAATACCGTCGCCGACGGACAGGACTGTTCCCGTTTCGCTTATATCGAGCTTTTTCTCATAGCTTTTAATTTGCTCAGAAATAATTTGACTAATTTCTTCCGCCTTGATTGCTTCCATATCTTATCTTGCCTCCCCTAAGAGATTCCTCATATTGTTCAATTGGTTTTTGATGCTGCCGTCATAAAGCGTATCACCAACACCAATGACTATGCCACCCAAAAGGCCATTGTCATCTTCCACAGTGACTTCAACTTCCTGGCCTGTCATTTTTTTCAAATTAGATGTTATGTAAGCCTGCATTTCACCAGATAAAGGAAATGCCGTCTTCAAGGTTATTCTCACTTTCTGAAGCACTTCATCCATCAATTGCCTGTAACAGGTCTCGATATCCGGCAGAACATCGATCCTTCTCTTATCGATCAGCAAATTTAAAAAATTGATCGTCATCTTAGAAAGCGACAACTTTCCGATGATCTTATCGAGTACCTTTTTCTTACTTTCCTGATCAAAGACTGGATTGGCCAAAAAGCCTCCTAAATCTTTGTTGCTTTCTACAATTGAAGAAAACTGCCTGAGTTCGTTATAATATTGCTCC
>JANYAF010000001.1 GCA_025355175.1 Deltaproteobacteria bacterium
TATGCTGCAGCGACAGTTTAATAAACTCTCACCCTTATTGAAAACCAGGGCTCCAATCGCGTCTGTTGATGTTAAAAACACTTATCCTCACGATACCGGTGCATTCACGCAAGGATTGTTTTTTCATCAGGGCTGCTTTTATGAATCAACCGGCCTGAACGGGAAATCTTCTTTATCCAGAAAAAAGGTGAAAACCGGAAAAAGTTTGCAAGAAGTCAAAATAGCTCAGGAGTATTTTGGCGAGGGAATTGCCTTGCTGAAGAAAAAAATATATCAATTAACGTGGCAAAATGAAACAGTTTTGATTTATGATGCCCGGTCTTTCAAGGAAATCAGGAAAGTAAGCTATCGGGGGGAAGGTTGGGGATTAACCTCTGACGGTAAAAATTTGCTGAAGAGCAACGGGTCATCAACCATCACATTTCATGATCCGGATTCGTTCAAAGTGGTTCGGGAAATTCATATCCGTGACGGCGATAGTTCGGTTGGCCATCTCAATGAACTGGAGTTCATCAAAGGTGAAATATGGGCGAATATATTTATGGAAGACTTGATTGTCCGGATTTCCCCCCAAAACGGTAAGGTGACGGGTTGGATTAATTTATCATCACTCCGTTCTTATCTTCCTCGGAATGCGCAGGTAGATGTGCTCAACGGCATAGCCTATGATGCGAAGAGGGACCGTATTTTTGTGACAGGCAAATACTGGCCTAAAGTATTTGAAGTCCAACTATCAAAGTAAATGGTTTAAAACCTTAATTAACTTGACCGCATATATTTTTTGCATTATAAGCCCCGCAGTTTAAAACATTGGATATTTAATTCTGGAGGAAAAAAATGAGACTAATATTATTAGGCGCGCCGGGTGCCGGCAAAGGTACAGTGGCAAAATTATTGACGGAATTTGACGGTTCCGTGCAGATATCCACAGGCGATATTTTACGCTCCGCCGTAAAAGAAGGAAGCGCCTTAGGCAAAAAAGCCAAAGACTATATGGATCGGGGAGACCTTGTCCCTGATTCACTGATTATGGAAATCATGGAAGCACGGCTTCAGGAGCCGGATTGTCAGAAGGGATTCATTCTGGACGGTTTTCCCCGAACGATTCCACAGGCGGAAGATCTGGCCAAACTGCTCGCCAAACTGAATATTAAACTGGATTTTATTGCTAATCTGGATGTGCCGCGTGAGGTTGTCTTAGATCGTCTGACAACAAGGAGAACTTGCTGTAATCCATCCTGTCAGGCCATTTATAACGTCAAAAGCAATCCGCCGAAAGAAGACGGTACTTGCACGCTGTGCAATCATCAGACCATTCAACGCGATGACGAAACGGAAGAGGCCATAACCAACCGTCTGGAAACGTACAATTTGAAAACCGCGCCACTGATTGGTTTTTATGAAAAAAGAGACATGCTGAAAACGTTCCTGTCGCTTAGTTCCAAAGACACGGTTGCTGAAATTAAAAAAGCCTTGAAGGCCTGACTCCTCAGTACATGATTGAGTATGCAAAAGAGCTGAATCCCGAACAGTACCGCGTTGTCACAGAAGAAGGCGGGCCGCTTCTTGTTCTCGCGGGAGCAGGGAGCGGTAAAACGCGGACACTGATCTATCGGGTGGCTCATCTGCTGGAATCCGGCGTCCGACCGGAAAATATTCTGCTTGCGACCTTCACCAACAAAGCTTCCCATTCCATGCTGAATCGTGTGGAAACTCTTCTTCAATCCTACACGGGAAAAATTATGGGCGGGACGTTTCATTCCATTGCCCATCGATTTCTGAGAAGCTACGCCTTTCGTCTGGGCTACAATAATAGTTTCTCCATCATTGATAGCGAGGATGCCCGCCAAGTTATTGCGTCAGCGATGACCGACTTAAAGATCGACACCAAACTCACTAAATTCCCCAAAAATAATATTCTCGCGGAAATGATCAGTCTGACGATGAACACGCAAAGCACGCTGGAAGAGGTGATTTTTAACCGATACCCGTTCTTTATGCACTTAAGCCCGGAAATTCATCAGATCGCCAGTCTCTACCAGCAGAAAAAGAAAGACCTTCATCGAAATATCGCTGGTTGGTTGGAAATGTAAGTTTCCGTCTCTGTGTGGCCATTTTTTGATTTCAAAAAAAAAAAAAAAAA
>JANYAF010000229.1 GCA_025355175.1 Deltaproteobacteria bacterium
CCGGACGCAAGCCTGGCCAGCCGCCGCCGACGCTCATTGAGTACCTGCCCAAAGACGCGCTCATTATTGTTGATGAAAGTCATGCTACGTTGCCGCAAAATTGCCGGTATGTACAGGGGTGACCGCTCGCGGAAAGAAACACTGATTAAATACGGCTTCCGTATGCCTTCCGCGTTGGATAACCGCCCATTGCGCTTTGATGAATATGAGGCATTGGGTAACCAGAGAATGTATATTTCAGCGACACCGGCTGTTTATGAGTTGCAAAAAACTAGTGGCAAGAGAGTGGAGCAAATCATTCGTCCGACAGGTCTGATGGATCCAGTGATTGAAGTAAAACCGGCAAAGCATCAGGTTGACGATTTGCTCGAAGAAATCAGATTGAGAATTGAAAAAAATGAACGAGTTCTCGTGACGACGCTAACCAAGAGAATGGCGGAAAATCTGACTGATTACTACGCAGGTCTTGATATTAGAGTGCGCTATCTTCATTCCGATATCCATACTCTGGAGCGAGTCGGCATCATCCGGGACTTGCGCATGGGGGAATTCGATGTTCTTGTCGGTGTGAACCTTTTGCGTGAAGGGTTAGATATTCCAGAGGTCTCGCTGGTGGCGATACTCGATGCAGACAAGGAGGGATTTCTGCGCTCGGAGCGCTCTCTTATTCAAACGAGCGGGCGCGCCGCGCGAAACATCAGCGGTAAGGTCATTATGTACGCCGATAAAATCACCAAATCGATTCAGGCCTGTCTTGATGAAACCAAACGACGCCGGATCATTCAGCTCAAATATAATGAAGACAACAATATAACGCCGGAAACCATTAAAAAATCAATCAGCAATGTTCTGGGTTCAATTTATGAAGCCGACTATATGACTGTGCCGATAGATTCTAAAGGAAAAGTCATCCCGGCCAGAGAAGAAGATTTACCGGCGTTGATTGCCAAACTCACGAAAGAAATGAAACAGGCGGCAAAAAATATGGAATTTGAACACGCTGCCGAGCTTCGTGACGAGCTAAAAGGATTAAACAAAATTCTGTTGGAGATGGGATAGAATTATTGTCGCGAGGTTTATCTCATAAACCGTGGCGATTTAATTACAAGTCTGAATAAAATCGACATCTTCGTTTATAGTGAATCTATGGAAGAAAATGATTTTTTAAAGGAAAAAATGACTTCCGCCCCGCGTAGTCCCGGTGTCTATATCATGAAAGACACGCAAGGGAAGATTATCTACGTCGGCAAGGCGAATGATTTGAAAAGCCGTATAAGTTCTTATTTTACCGGTAAGGACACACGGCCCATGGCGCCGTTTCTGATGTCACGGGTTCACGATATAGACGTTATTACCACCTCCACGGAAAAAGAAGCGCTGATTTTAGAGAACAATTTAATCAAGCGCCACCGTCCCCGTTACAACGTCAATCTGCGTGATGACAAAACTTATTATCATTTATCGCTTGATCCCACGGAAAAATATCCTCGCCTGCAGTTGGTGCGTAAGAGACTTAACAATGCCGCTCTCTATTTTGGCCCGTATCCTTCGGGATTGGCGGCAAAAGAAACTCTGCGTTTTGTTCAGCAGATATTTCCGCTCCGCTCTTGCCGTAACCGCGATTTCAAATTGCGCCCCAGACCTTGCCTTGAACATCAGATTGGCCGTTGTTTTGCACCCTGCAGGGGATTGATCGATGAGGATTCTTACCGTAAAATGGTCGAAAACGTTGTCTCCTTTTTGCAGGGACGCCGACGTTCACTGATTACCGAAATAAAAACACAAATGGAAGAAGCGGCTGAAAAATTAAACTTTGAAGAGGCCGCTCGCCTGCGTGACCGCGTTGCCGCGCTGGAGCACGCGCTCGAGAAGCAAAATGTCGATTGGAGCGGTGATAAAGATCAGGACATTGTTGGGCTCTACGGGCACGATAATAATTATCAGCTATGTATTTTGTTTGTGCGCGGGGGAAAGCTTCTGGGCAGTAAATCATTCGCTCCGGTTAAAATAAAAAC
>JANYAF010000245.1 GCA_025355175.1 Deltaproteobacteria bacterium
AAAGAGAAAACGAAGTAAACGGGCCAAAGAAAAAATTCTGGTTACGAAACATCAACAAGCCGAGAAAAAAGTGTCACGCAGTAAAGTTGTTGCTGAGGGATGATAAAAACCCCACTTGCTTCGCTCGGGGGTAATTCGACTTACCAATCTGCCTGCGCTACGCTTGTCAGATTGGAGTCTCATTAAAAAGGGGGAAGAAGTCCATTGTTATTTGCTTCTTCCCCCTTTGATAAAATACCTGATTATTTTTTTCTAACCAATACCAACCAACTTTACTAACGGGTTGGCAAACAGCATAACCAGAGAGATAACCAACGCGTAAATAGCGACGGATTCCGTCATAGCCATACCGACCATCATGGTTAACATAACTTTGCCCTGGGCTTCGGGGTTTCTACCCACTGCATTACTTGCACCGCTTGTCGCCTGTCCAAGACCCAAACCAGCACCGACGGCACCGACTCCAATTGCAATACCTGCGCCCAGCAATGCGCAGCCAATGACAATGGCCTTCGTGTAATCAACACCTGCGGCAACAGCTTGAGCCGCTTCGGGAGCCGCAAAAACAAAGGGAGCAGAGACAATAACCAACGCGAATGCCAGCACGGAATAAATCAAACTCTTTTTCATTTGTAGCCTCCTGTTTTTTGTTATGTCCGAAATCGTCAAGTGATTGTTTTTTATAACCTCCCTTTCTGAGATTTTGACGACTACCGGTCATTTGTGACCTTTTTAAACGATTCATAAACAGATTGTCAAGAAATTTTTGCAAAACGTGTTAATAAATATTTGTCTGAATGCTTGGCTTGATTTTATAACGCAAGCAGGATAGAAACAATTATCATGGAAACATTCAGCACACAGAAATTAAAGGCGGCGCAAATCCTTCAATCTGATATTCCACTTACCGTCAAACCTTTTACAGAAATTGCCGATATCTGCGGTCTTAAAAACGACGTCTTAATGGCTTGGATCAAAGGGCTTTCGCAAAAAGGTGTTATAAGAAAGTTCGGCGCAATTCTGAGACATCAAAAAGCCGGGTATAGTAAGAATGCTTTGGTGATGTGGGCAGTTCCGTTTGATGTCATCGAAAATGCCGGCAGACTATTTGCCTCACTGCCATTCATTTCTCATTGTTACGAAAGAAAACCGGCTTTTCAAAATAGATACAATCTCTTTACGATGCTGCACGCGCAGGATGACGGCATCTCGCCCCTCCTCAACACCATGTCCCAATTAATTAACTGTAACGACTTTCTCATTCTGGAAAGCCTGCAGGAATACAAAAAAACATCTCCGGAGTATTTTTCATGACCAAAATAAATGAAGACCATTTTGCCGCGGCAAGTGGGGTGATCGCCGGCGGCGTAAACTCGCCCGTGCGCGCCTGGAAATCAGTTGGCGGCGAGCCTATTTTTGTGAGCCACGCTAAAGGCAGCAAAATTTATGATACCACAAGCAAAGAATATATTGATTATGTTCTCTCATGGGGACCGATGATTCTGGGACACGCCCATCCGGAAGTCATTGCCGCCATATGCCGGACAGCGCAAAAAGGAACCAGTTTCGGCGCGCCCACCGATGCTGAAACAAACATGGCCCGACTGATCTGCGAAGCGATCCCCTCCATTGAACGAGTCAGGATGACCAGTTCCGGGACTGAAGCTACCATGACAGCGATTCGTCTGTCCCGCGGTTACACAGGCAGAAACATGATCATTAAATTTGACGGCTGCTACCACGGTCATGCCGATTCTCTTTTAATCAAAGCCGGGTCCGGCATTACAACACTCGGAATTCCAGGCTCCGCAGGAATTCCCGAAGCGATGGCCAGACTGACGTTGAGCCTGCCTTATAATGACACAAACGCCCTCGAAAAAGCTATTGAGTGCTATGCAGCTGACCTGGCGGCTGTCATCGTTGAACCAGTCGCAGGCAACATGGGTGTTGTCCTCCCACAAGAGGGCTTCTTGAAAAAAATGCGGGAATTGACAGCAAAAAACGGTATCGTTCTTATTTTTGACGAAGTGATCACGGGCTTCCGCTTTTCTTTCGGCGGTTATCAGAATTTGATCGGTATTACGCCTGATCTGACCTGTCTGGGTAAAATTATCGGCGGCGGCATGCCGGTGGGGGCGGTGGGCGGAAAAAAAGAAATCATGGAAAGACTTGCACCTATGGGAGACGTCTATCAGGCCGGAACGCTTTCCGGTAATCCGCTCGCCATGAGCGCCGGGGCCTCTACGCTCAAAATTCTCAAAACAAAAGCTGCTGCTTTCGCATTATTAACGGATCAGGTAAATGGTCTTTGCCGGGAAATGGAAAAATTATTTTCCCAACGAGGTATTGCCGCCTGCATCAACCAAATATTTTCGATGTTTACCGTTTTTTTCCAGGAAGGACCGGTTCTTGACCTGAGCAGCGCATTGAAATCAAATGCCGGCCTTTACGCCCGCTTTTTTCACGGTATGCTCCAAAACGGCGTCTGGCTGGCGCCGTCGCAATTTGAAGCAGGGTTCTTATCGTTTGCGCACACGGACAGAGATATCGATCGAACACTGGATGCCTGCTTTAAAACATTGAAAAATCTGTAACCGGCCCATTGACAAGCGGCAATCAATACGATAATAAGTCTTGCCGATTTATCTAAAATAACTACAACAATGGAGGAACCTGAGTATGAAAAAAGCATTTCTTACAGGTATCACCGGACAGGATGGATCTTATCTGGCCGAATTTTTGTTAAACAAGGGGTATGAAGTCCATGGCCTGATCCGGCGCTCCAGCACCTTTAACACGGATCGCATCGATCATCTCTACCGTGATTTCCATGACCCGAACGCCAAATTATTTTTGCACTACGGGGATCTGAGTGTTTCCGGTCAGCTCATGGATTTGCTCGCTTCCATTAATCCCGACGAAATTTATCATCTGGGCGCACAGAGCCATGTTCGCGTAAGCTTCGATATGCCCGAATACACCGGTGACATTACCGGATTGGGAACTTTGAGGATACTGGAATCAATCAGAAAGACCGGCATCAAAACAAAATTTTATCAGGCCTCCTCCAGCGAAATGTTTGGCGCCGCGCCGCCGCCGCAAAACGAAAAGACTCTATTTCAGCCTCGCAGCCCATATGCTGCGGCCAAAGTATATGCCTATTATATTGTGCAAAACTACCGTGATGCCTACGGCATCTTTGCGACCAATGGCATCCTGTTCAATCATGAATCGCCGCGGCGCGGCGAAACGTTCGTCACCCGTAAAATTACCCGCGCAGCAACACAAATCAAACTGGGCCTACGGGACAAGCTTTACCTGGGCAATCTGGAAGCCAAAAGAGACTGGGGATTTGCCGGGGACTTTGTGGAAGCGATGTGGCTGATGCTCCAGCAGGACAAACCGGATGATTACGCGATTGCCACCGGTGAAACACACTCGGTGCGCGAGTTTGCTGAAAAGGTCTTCAGCAAACTCGGGCTGGATTATCATCAGCACGTGGCGGTCGATCCCCGTTACTTCCGTCCTACGGAGGTTGATGTTTTACTGGGAAACGCATCCAAAGCAAAAAAGGCTCTGGGCTGGCAACCCAAGGTTTCATTTGATCAGCTCGTTGATATGATGATCGCAGCTGATCTGGAATTGGCCCAAAAAGAAAAAACGCTGGTGGATGCAGGGTTTTCCTGCGCCAATTCTGAAAGAATAAGTTAACATCAGAATTTAAAGGATAAATCACTTGCTGAAAAATAAACGAGTCACCGTCACGGGCGGCAAAGGATTCCTGGGGCATCACCTGATAAGCAGGCTCAATGATTACGGCTGCAAAAGCATCGATATCGCGGACCTTCCAGAATATAATTTAACCGATATTGCCGACATTCGCCGCATGTTTGACACCACAAAGCCGGATGTCGTGATTCATCTTGCCGCAAAAGTCGGGGGAATCGGTTTTAATCAGGAAAAACCAGCCGAACTCTTTTATGATAATCTGATCATGGGTACGCAACTGATTCATGAAGCTTATTTGCATAAAATTAAGAAATTTGTCGCGCTTGGCACCATCTGCGCTTACCCCAAGTTTACACCGGTGCCTTTTAAAGAAGAAGACCTTTGGAATGGCTATCCGGAAGAAACCAATGCCCCTTACGGACTTGCTAAAAAGATGATGCTGGTGCAATCCCAGTCTTATCGTCAACAATATGGGTTTAATTCCATCTTTTTACTGCCGGTCAATCTTTACGGACCGGGCGACAATTTTGATCCCCGTTCCTCTCATGTCATTCCGGCATTGATTAAAAAATGTTTTGACGCCATGGACAACCATTCGGATGCATTGGAGGTATGGGGTACAGGTTCCGCCACACGGGAATTTTTCTATGTGGAAGACGCGGCGGCAGCCATAAGTCTTGCCGCTGATTCGTACGAGAAAAGCGACCCCGTTAATATCGGAGCGGGTTTTGAAATTTCTATCAAAGAACTTACCGAACTGATCACCCACTTGTCCGGTTTTTCCGGAAAAATCATTTGGGATGCATCCAAGCCGGACGGCCAACCCCGTCGCTTACTCGACACATCCAAGGCCATGAAAGAATTTGGATTTAAAGCAACAACGGACTTAACCGCCGGTCTTAAAAAGACAATCGATTGGTACAGAAAGAACCGCCATACTTTAAATAAAAAATGAACGACGGTCATGTTTTTGATTGACTTTGTTTATCGCACATGTTAAGGATCAAACCACTAAATGGATAGCGAAACCAAAAAATTGAGCATCCAGATGGCTATGGCCAGCAGCATTGGAATCGCAATGGTTCTGGCGATTTTTGGTTGTCTCCTTTTAGGAAGTTATTTAGATCGGAAATTTGATTCCGGCCATGTGTTTACCGTCGTTTTTTTATTGATTGGAATTTCAGCCGGATTTCGTAACATATATGTTTTAATAAAAAA
>JANYAF010000023.1 GCA_025355175.1 Deltaproteobacteria bacterium
TCTGCCTTTAGATGCTATGGGTTTTTCAAGTCCAAATTTAATCAAATTCCGGGAAATCCTTGCGAAACCTTACGGCATTATCCTTTGTGTCGGCCCGACCGGCTCTGGTAAAACCACCAGCCTCCATTCAGCCCTCGGACACATCAATACGCCGGTACGCAAGATCTGGACAGCTGAAGACCCGGTAGAGATCACTCAGCGCGGCCTGCGCCAAGTGCAGGTTCATCCTAAAATCGGCTTCAATTTCGCCGATGCGCTCCGCTCCTTTCTTCGCGCCGATCCTGATGTGATCATGATCGGTGAGATGCGGGACCCGGAAACGGCCCAGATCGCCATAGAGTCGTCCCTGACCGGACATCTGGTCTTCAGTACACTCCATACCAATAGCGCGCCGGAAACAGTTGTCCGCCTTATAGAGATGGGGATGGACCCTTACAACTTTTCCGATGCGCTCCTTGGCATCCTGGCCCAGCGCCTGGCGCGCAAACTCTGTGAGCATTGCAAGAAACCCTATCATCCGGACCGCGAAGAATTTGACGAGCTTGTCCACGGTTATGGTAAGGATTGGTTTGCAGCGCACAGTATGACAGACTATATTCCCGAACTCTCTTTTATGAAGAAGGAGGGCTGTGAAAAGTGCGGCGGTACCGGATACAAAGGACGGATCGCCTTTCATGAACTACTTATCGGCACAAAAACGGTCAAGGATGCGATCAAGAAGAACACCGGCGTTGAGCAACTGCGGTCGCTGGCGATCGAGGAGGGAATGAGGACCCTAAGGATGGACGGCATCATGAAGGTCTTCCGGGGGATTACCGATTATGAGCAGGTGAATAAAGTCTGCCTGTAGCACATAAGCTGATAGGTCAACACAAGTTATACATTCAACAATAGCAGAAGAAAACCAAGAGGTATTCTTGGCCACAGCCTTTAAAATTATACGGGCGAAACGTTGTGCAAATTAGCCTCAATCGAGATAACGATGCCCTGAAGGGCACACGTAAATGACCTGTGCACATAAGAACGCCAACACCAGCCGGCGCCGGCTGCATTGCCTGCTTTGGCTTGGGTGTTTATCTAGAGCAGGATTTCAATATCGGTTGTCGGATACGCCATGCAGGGGTGGATGTATCCAAAGGTTCGGTCTGATTTTCTCAGCTTTACATCGTTTGGCTGATAGACCTTACCCGACAGCAGTTTGGTCCTGCAGAGGCTGCATTCGCCCGAGCGGCACAAGGCGGGAATCACCAAGCCCGCCCTCTCCAGGGATATCATGAGCGGCTCCAGGGCAGACGCGCTGATCGTCTTTTTTCCTTTTACCGCCACCTTGAAAAAATCACCGGCTTTTACATTTTCAGGCCAGCCGGGATACGCTACTATATTTTTCGGCGCACCCATGACTTCAACCTTTATCTTTCTTAACGGTATTTGCAGCTTTTCAAGCTCAGGAAGACAAAATTGATACATAGCCGGCGGCCCGCATATAAAGAACATCCAGTCCAGGCCATCCAGCCTTTCCTTGATGAGATCGGCATTGATGAATCCCGTATGCCCGCGATAGGAAGATGCGGGTTCGGATACGACCAGGTCCCATGTGAAGTTCTTGTGGACTGATGCAATTCTGTCAAGCTCGGCCCTGTATATTACATCATCCTCAACCCTGCATCCGTAAAACAGGTGCAATCTACGGCTCAGGTTTTTATCAGAAAGCTCTCGAATCATACTCATGAAAGGAGTGATGCCGCTGCCGCCTGCGATCAACGCCAATTTATTGCCGTGAAAAAGCGGATTGTAATGGAAATTGCCCGACGGTGACGAACTGCTGATTTTGTCACCTGGTTTCAACTCGTTCATCAGGTAATCAGAGACAAACCCATCTTCCACCTTTCGGACCGTGAGCTCATAATGGCCTGTCTGCGTCGGAGACGATGCTATGCTGTATGGTCTGCTTGTCCTGACCCCTCCCGCATCCACGAAAACATTGATATACTGTCCGGATTGAAACGGCGGCTGACAGCCACTTTCGTTTACAAGCTTAATGGATTTGGCGCTTGTTGTCTCCTGAGTCATTTCCGATACCGTCAGGTCAAGCCTTTGCGGGTGAAGTGCATCGATGATGCTTTTCACTTCTCCCTTTCTTGTCTGATAGTCAAAACCATATTTTTCAAGGATAGCGCTCTCCTTGATGATTTCATTATATCCTTCAACTTGTTGGAAAATTTCTTTTCTAGTCATGTTTGCTCTCCTCTATTGCTTTTTAAGAAGTCGTGAAATCTGCTTGGCTACGGAAGCGCCTGACTCAAGAGTCGGCTCAAAACCACCGGCGCCGTTCCATGCGCCTGTGAAAAACAGACCCTGTATCATCGACTTTGGTTCCACAAACACGGCCGTCTCTCTTTTGAAGTGGTCGGAGCCATAGATAGAACCACCCGGATGTCCGAGATAGCGCATATGCGTAAGCGGTGTTGCCGGCTCGGCTTCCTCCATATGTTTCCTGAGGTCAGGGAAAACCGTTTCAGCAAGATTTAGCAAATTCTCGGCAAAGCGGTATTTCGTGTCGTAATATTTTGAAGGAGGAACGCTCAGCCACGGCTGTCCGTACTGAAGCGTAACGAGCGAGGCCTGACACGCACCCTGGGGTGAAAATTCAGGATCATCCACATCATAGCAGGTCATCATAGCAAACTCGGGTGCATCCATCGTTTTCATTGTTAAGTACACAGAATCGGCGCTCGTGGTCCTCTTACCTATGAAGTTTGTCGCCTTCTCTATTCCAATATCCTCCGGATTGCAGTCGAACCCCATGTAAAGCGTGAACGCCGATACACCGATCGTTTTTGCATTGAGCGTCTTGAGCTCATCCGCCGGGCAGTTATCCGCGCCGACCATATCGATTAATGTTGTTATCGGATCGGCGTTGGAAACCACAAACTTTGTTGATATCTCATCTCCATCTTCAGTGACAACGGATTTGATTTTGCCGTTGGCGACGTTAATCTTTTTTGCCGCGCAATTGAACTTTACATCCCCGCCGAAATTGATGAAGGCGTCGCAAATTGCGCTAGACATCGCCTGCGACCCTCCCTTCATATGCCAGGGTTTGAATTCGAGATACGCCCAGAGCATGATGGCAAGATCCATAAAACTGAGCCTGCTTGGCGGCTGTCCGGCATAGCTCCAGTAGATGCTGACGATTTGTTGAAGGACGGGGTCTTTGAGGTATTCATCGAGAATATCCTGGGAATCCTTCAGGGCAAGTTTGAAAAAGAGCGGATATTTTTCAGGGCTTGCCTCCGGGTCCCTCATATACAGGGCACTCACCATTTCCATGCAGAACTTATATAAAAGGTCAAAAAACTTTTTGATTCCTTCCTTCTCGGATGGGAAGTTTTCCATCAGCGTTTGTTCCGCCGCCGCTCTTTCGGCCTTCAGGTTGATATCTACTTTCCCGGGAATGACAAACCGGTAAAGGTTTTTCTGTTGTATGAACTTAATTTTGTCGACAACACCCAGGTTGCTCAGAACCCCGTGCAATGGCCCCGGAAATTCGGGAAGACCAATGCCGCTCAACTGGTGAAGAGCAGTTTCAAATTCAAATCTGCCTCTGATAAAGCTTGTAGCGCATCCGCCCGGAACATTATGTTTTTCCAGCAACAGAGTCTTATGCTCGCTTTTGGCAAGACCGGCGGCAGCCGTGAGCCCGCCGTTACCGGCGCCTATTACAATCACATCATAATCACTCATGATTCCTCCTTATTCTTACAGTGTTTTTATGTTTAAGGCTCTCCTTGACGGCTGCGTTACCGACGGCCGAACCCACTTTGTTCATCGTCTCAATGATAAAGAGATCCG
>JANYAF010000107.1 GCA_025355175.1 Deltaproteobacteria bacterium
TGTTTCGGCCAGTGTGAAGGGCAGTATCAAACAGATGAATTCCATGCAAGGCGTCAAGTCCCCATCCTTTGAGGAAACGCTCATTGATCTGAAACTGGAAAAAATAACGATCAAGCAATTGACGGACTTTTTGTATCAGGTCGAATCACCTTCTGAGATGATCAAGATTAAAAGAGTCACGATTAATAAAATGAAGGAAAGCCCGGATTACATAAGCGTCCAGCTTTTAATTGCCTCTTATACACCGGCCACTCCGCGTTCGGGAGGTCAATAGGTATCATGCGCTTTTTGAAGAATAAGGTTTTGTGGCTGACGATTTATGCGATAGGCGTAACCTTCGTCTTTTTATATCTTCTTTTCCCCTCCCCGCTGGTTTTGCAGCAACTGGAGGCCTCCGCCGACTCCGCCGGGTTTGTTCTGAAGGCCGGGTCTTTGCATCCCTCTTTGCCTCTGGGCATTAAACTCAAAGATCTGACGGTGCGCCTGGCGCCAACGCCGGCCGATGTTTTTTTTCAGGGTGAATTACTGGATCTGCAAATAAGCCCGGTCAGTGTTTTCCAGAAGCACAAAACTATCCATTTCAAAGGCAAAGCATACAGCGGCAGCGTTGACGGCCACGCGGACTTCCTCTCACTGGCCCAAATGAATTTGCCCGCTGAAGGAAAAATCAATTTTCAGAATATAGATTTGGCCCGGTACAGTCCGACCGGCTTCCTCTTGTTCAAAGGAATGACCGGCCTTGCCCGGGGATCCGCATTTTATGTGATGAACGATGCGGCCATCCAAAATTCTGTCGGGAAATTATCACTCTATCTGAGCCGGGGCGCGTACCCGCTTACGGAACCCTTTCTGGGGATGAGCCGCATCGAGTTTGACCGCGGTGAGATTCAGGCGCAATTGAAAAACGGCAGCGTGACGCTCGACAAGTTTGAAATTTACGGGGTGCAGATGAATTGCTTTTTAAACGGCAGTATTTCGCTTGCGGATCGGATAGATGAAAGCCGGCTGAATTTGAAGGGTGTGCTGGAGATTGCCGGCAAAAACAAAATCAAGATGAATGTTACGGTGGGTGGAACGCTGGCCCGTCCGTCATTCCGCTACATCTGAAGACAGGGCGGCGGCACAGGGCACGAAGACATGAAGGATATGTGGACAAATATCATAAGGCTGATTAAACAAAGGGTTGACCGGATTACCGATATTCCGGCCGACTTTTCGGTGCTGGCGGGCGCCGCAAAGCCTTTACTTATTGTCGTCGCGATCACGTTTTTGTCTTTTCTCGGGGTGGATATCTTTTATAAAATAGTCAGTTTACAGGTTGTCGGCCGCCAGACGATTGGCGCCAGACAAACTTCCGCCGTTGCTATATTTTCCGGCCAGGGGCATCCCATAGAGCGCTACAACATCATTACGGAGCGCAATTTATTTTTGACGACACTCAAAGCGATTGTTGATAAAAATGCGGGCGAATATCTTCTGCCCAGCGAGGAATATACGGCTTTTGATTTGAAGGGGACGATAGCGGTCGATCAATCTCTGGGGTATGCCATTGTTGAAGAAAAAGGCAAAGGCAAACAGAAGCTCTATCGCTTGGGCGAGATGATCGGCTCGGCCAGGCTGATTCGCATTACGCGCAACACGGCCATCTTGAAAAGCGGAGAAAAAGAGTTTGTGATGAAGATTAAGGAAGTCGCCGAAGGCCCCCTGATGGGACGATCTCCCCGGCCGGGCGGAACCGGAAGCGGTGTCGCCGTAAGCCGCCAGGATGTGACGCAAAGCCTGGGTGATTTAAAGTCCATCATGAGCCAGGCGGTTGTCAGACCTTTTTTAAATGAAGGCGTGCAGCAGGGATTTGTCGTTTCTAATATTGTGCCCGGCAGTCTTTACCAGAAGCTGGGTCTGAAGAATGGTGATGTCGTTGTGGATGTGAATAATAAGCGACTGGAAAGCGCCGACGATATTTTACAATTGGTGAATGTGATGCAGGCCGGCGGAAGCGTGTCCGTCAATCTGATGCGTAACGGGCAGAACGAGACCATTAATTACTCTTTTCACTGAAAAGGCCGCCGCGAGGAGATTTGACTAGCCATGTATGCTGCATATTTTGGTTTAAAAGAAAATCCATTTAAACTGTCGCCGGAGCCGGGCTATCTGTTTTTAAGCGAGCAGCATCGCGATGCGCTCAATTACCTGATTTACGGCATTAAGGAGAAGAAGGGCTTTATTCTAATTTCCGGCGATATCGGTACGGGCAAAACCACCCTTTGCCGCACACTGCTTAATCTGCTGGAAGACTCGGTGGAAACCGCCCTGATTTTCAACACGGCGATTTCCGACGTCGAGCTTCTGGAAACGGTCGTTGCGGAATTCGGCATTGAAATTCCCCGGGAGACTGGAACAAAAAAAGCCTATGTTGACGCTTTGAATGGTTTTCTGCTGCAAAATTTTGCCGCAGGTAGAAACGCGGTGCTGCTCATTGACGAGGCGCAGAATCTTTCGCACGGCGTCCTGGAGCAAATTCGCATGTTGTCGAATCTGGAAACGGAAAAAGAAAAACTGTTGCAGATTATTCTAATCGGCCAGCCGGAACTCAAAGCCACGTTGACAAAGCCTGCGCTTCGGCAGTTGAACGAAAGAATTACGGTGCGCTATGATCTGAGGCCATTATCGGCAGGCGAAGTCGTCGCTTATATTCATCATCGCCTGAGTGTTGCCGGGGGGCCCGGGAAGGTCAGCTTTACCAAAGGCGCTTATCGTCTGGTGGATGATTTTTCCGAAGGGATTCCGCGCCGGATCAACGCGCTTTGCGACAGGGCTCTTTTGATTGCCTATACAAAAAATATCGTGAAGATTGACCGCAAAATCATCCGTCATGCAGCGAGGGATATCGGCAGTGAGTATTTCCAGAAGACTATCAGCAGCACAAAAAAATTGTGGCAGCGGCTGACCACCTGAAAGTACCGGAATGTCTTGACCAGAGGGCAATTATGAGTTACATAAATGAAGCATTACAAAAAGTCCAAAAGGAAAAGAAATCGCCCTACGCTCCTTATGGAGGTATTGTTTCGTCAGAGGGTAAAAACCCCGATCACAGGCGAAAACGGTTTTCGGTAATCGGCCTGTTGATCGTTTTTTTCTATGCCGCCGGAATGATTGTTTTTCTGTATTGGCCGGAAATGAATATGAAGCCCCATGCCGCGACTGTTATTCAAGGTCCAATCGTTGCGACAGTGCAGCCTTTGCAGGATGGCGACATGGCGGTTATAGAAAAAAAGCAAAACGTGCTCATTCCGGCAGACGGAAAGAAACAGGAAGCGTCGCCTAAACCGTCCCCGTCTGATTCTGGAATTCTTTACGCGCAGGCATTGCAAAAGCAAAACAAAGGTAAACCGGAAGAAGCTAAAGCACTTTATAAAAAGGTTATCAAAGCAGATCCGCGTCATGTGTCCGCCTTGAACAATTTAGGTGTGATCTTCATGAACCAGAAAATGTATAAACAGGCCGTCGGAAGTTTTAATGAAGCGCTTCACATCCGGCGCAATTATGTTGATGCGCATTATAATCTGGCCTGTCTTTACGCGCAAAAAAATGATACCAAACAAAGCCTGTTATACCTGAAAAACGCGATTGATATTAATCCGGAAGCAAAGCAATGGGCGGCCCAGGATGACGATTTAAAAATTCTGGTAGATCTGCCCGAGTTCAATCAATTGGTAAAGGCACGGGATAAGTGAAATGAAATTTGTCAATAAAGCCATAAGAACATCGACACTACGATTTATGGTGGTGGCGGCTTTTATGATTTGCTTGGTGCCGCCCGTGTTTGCCGCACGGATAGACGATGGCCGTCCAGCCAGGCAGGCATCGACCGTGACTCCGGCAGCGACTCAAACGAAGACCGAAGAAAAGTCTTCCGCAGCGGATCAAAACGTGCTTATCGTGCAACCGTCAGGTGCCGCGTTGCCGCAAAAGTCCCAGTCCGAACAAGCTGTAAGTGAGCCTGCGGAAGCCCCGCAAACTGATAAGACCGGTGCCGCCCCATCATCAACGGTTTTGAGGCAGGAAACCATTTTACGCAAGGCGGAAGATAAGGCGTCTGCAAAGAAAGCTCCCGCGGCGCCTGCGGTCAGAAAAACCACCGATAAATATGTCACGCTGGATTTCGATAACGTGAATATTGAAGTTTTTGTGAAATTTATCAGTGAACTCACCGGCAAGAATTTTATCATCGATGAAAAAGTCAAAGGCAAAGTCACGATTCTCTCACCGCGGAAAATTCCACTCCGTGATGTTTATAAGGTTTTTTTATCAGTCCTAGAAATCAACGGTTTTGCCACGGTTCCCGTGGGGGATATGATCAAGATCGTGCCGTCGGCCGTAGCTAGAGAAAAGAGTGTGGAAACGAGGGTTAAAAAGGATGCCTCCGAGCCGGATGATAGAATGGTCACCCAGATCATCGCACTGGAGCGGGCCAACCCTGATGAAGTCAAGCATGTTCTGGATCCGATTATTTCCAGATCCAGTTCGGTGCTTTCCTACCCGCCGGCCGGTATTCTGATTATTACCGATTATCTGTCCAATATCCGACGGCTGCAAGAGATTGTCAAAGCGCTGGATGTGGAAGGTGCGGGAGAACAGATTACCTACCTGCCCCTGCAAAATGCCTCCGCGTCGGAAGTGGCCAAGTCCATGACAGCCGTATTTCAGCAGCGCCGCCCCAACCTCACACCGGTTCGGATGGTGGCCGATCCCAGAACAAATTCCATGATTATCTTTGCCAGTGTTGCCGATACGGAAAGTGTTCGTAAGCTGGTGGCGATGATGGATAAAGACGTGCCGCGCGGCGAATCCAATATTCAGGTTTATCGTCTGCAAAATAGCATTGCCGAAGATCTGGCCAAAGTGCTCAATAATATTATTAAAGAAACGGGTAGCGCCGCCGGCGGCGCGGCGGCGCAACGGGTTGCCACGCCGGTTGTGTCCAAAAATGTTCAAATTGTTCCGGATAAGGCCACCAACACATTGGTCATCATGGCCGAACGGGAGGACTATAAAGTTCTGGAAAATATTATCAAACAGCTCGATGTGCCGAGGGCGATGGTTTATATTGAAGCGCTGATTATGGAAGTTAATACCAATAAAGATTTTAAACTGGGCGTGGAATGGCGGGGGGGCGGGAAGGGTTCGATAAGTGATACTGACTTTGGAACTTTTATCGGTTCCGGCACCGGTGTCCTGTCGGGCTTAACCGCTACCACTACGGCGGCCGGTACACTTATTGGGCTTCCCAGTGGCTTTTCCATGGGGATTCTCGGCGCGGGTATCAAAATCGGCGACTTGATATTTCCAACGATCGGCGCGATGGTTCAGGCTTACAAGAATGATTCCGATGTATCGATTCTTTCGACGCCGCAAATCATGACGCTGGATAATGAAGAAGCGGAAATTAATGTCGGTTCGAATGTGCC
>JANYAF010000087.1 GCA_025355175.1 Deltaproteobacteria bacterium
TGGGCGACGTCATCGGCGATCTCAACAGTCGGCGCGGGCGCGTTCTGGGCATGGATACCAATGGTTCCAATCAAATTATTAAAGGTCAGGTGCCTCTGGCGGAAATCTTAAAATACGCCCCCGATCTTCGGTCGATGACCAGTGGCCGCGGCAACTTCACCTACACCGATTCGCATTATGAAGAAGTTCCTCCCTACATTGCTGAAAAAATTATTGCCGAATCGAAAAAGGAAGACGATTAACAACAAATGTTCAATGCGGGAATCATCACGGTGAGCGATAAAGGCTCGCAGGGTAAACGGGAAGATAAAAGCGGCCCCGCAATAGCAGAAATGCTTGCGGGCGTCGCTATCAAAATAAAACATACTCTCCTGATTCCTGACGAAATTGACCAAATACAACAAGCAATTATTCAACTCGCCGATGTGGAAGAGCTGGATGTGATCCTGACCACGGGCGGCACGGGGGTTAGCCCGCGTGATCTCACGCCGGACGCCACGCTGAACGTCATTGATAAGGAAGTTCCCGGCATGGCCGAAGCCATGCGCATCGCCAGCAGCAAGCTCACCCCGCATGCCATGATTTCCCGCGCGGTCGTGGGCATTCGCGGCCGCTGTCTGATTATCAATCTCCCCGGAAGCCCCAAAGGCGCCACAGAAAACCTGGCTTCCATTTTACCCGCGCTTCAACACGCCGTCGAAAAAATCAAAGGCGATGACCGCGACTGTGCAACATCGTTGTAGGGAAAGGTCGGTCATGAATTTTGGTTTGCCATTCATGATGAGGGATCGGATATTTTTTTTCGGTCTTCAATCATCGGGGGCGCTTCATTGTCCCGAAGTTCTTTGCGCAAATCTCTGATCGTTTTATTCAGGCGGCTGATCGCGCGATTCAGGCGAAATCTCTCCATCACACCTAACAACCCCGTAATGACAACACCCACCAGCAAGGCAACAAAAATGACCATATAGGCCGGAACAACAATATCCTGTATGGAGTAGTACTTTATGGTTACAAGCGCGGAATTGAAATGTGAAAAGGTAACAATAAAAAAAGCAAAGATGATGGTGAGAATCAAATAAAATATTTTCATCGCGTTTAAACCTCCTGATGATGTTTTTTAAAAAGAGGTGCAAGTTTTGCGGTGGTTGTTGTCAGGTCCTCCGGAATAACACGGACATTACCGACCACACTCATAAAATTGGTATCACCGTCCCAGCGCGGGATGACATGGACATGAACATGTTCGGCAATGCCGGCGCCGGCTGCCTTGCCTAAATTCATTCCGATATTAAAGCCATGCGGGTTCATCGCTTCTTTCAATACTTTGACGGCTGTATCCATAAGGGCGAATGTTTCCATTCGTTCTTCGGATGTGAATTCTTCAATGCCGCCCAAATGTCTCTGCGGAATAATCATAAGGTGACCGCCGACATAGGGATACCGGTTCAACATTACAAAACAGGTTTTTCCTTCAAACACAATATAATCATCGCATCGAATTGAACATTTACAAAATACACATCCGTCTTGCTTTTCACCCACGAGATACTCCATCCGCCAGGGAGCAAACATTGTTTCCATATTTCCAACACCTGATGATTGTTGACCCCATTATTTTATCGCTATGATCTTGCCTGTTAAATCCGCGCCTACTTCCAGTATTCCGATGGTTCTGTATTTTGCGAAGCGTTTATCGACTGCCGAACCCGGATTAAAAAAGTAAACGCCGTCGATGGTCCTGATTTCCGGATAATGTGTATGTCCGAACACAATGCAATCGAGCTTACCCAGTTTGTCCAGCAGTTTTCTCTCAATCCCTGAAGGTGAGCCCCAGCCATGAATCAACCCGATTTTAAATCCGTTGATTTCCATCAGCAGCTGTTGAGGCAGTTCCTCTCTTACGCGGTGGTTGTCCATATTGCCGCAGACCGCTCGTACCTCTTTCTCACCGAAAAGCGTTAAGACTGACAAATCAACTAAATCTCCGGCATGAAAGATCAGGTCAACATCAGAAAAGTGTTCCTCAATAACTTTCTTTAAGTTCTCGTCATACCCGGAAATATGCGTATCAGATAATACGCCTATTTTGACTTTATTTTTGTTCATCATCTTTGGCGGATTATTAACGGTAAGATTAAAAAAATACAAGTGTTATTTATTGATCTTTTTCCGGAAAAAAGCTTTTAATTTGACTTTGGAGGCAAGGCAAGTTAAAATTCAAACCATGAGTACACTGGAAGATTCCTTAAACAAAATCGCGGAAAATATTCTGTATTTGGATAAAGCGTCTCTGGCCTCGCTCTGGGAAAAATACAAGGTCAAAATGGAAAATTTCTCTTTTTCGCCGGAATGGGAAAAGTCCGTGGTGATTTTTTCCATCATCAATGCCATCCGGGTGAAAAACGCCATTTTCAATGAACAACTGTTAAAAAAACAAAAAACGGAAGAGGCGCCTCCTCCCCAAAGTAGATCAGGCAAACCAACGCTACGACTGGTTAAATAATGGACAAAGACTCTGCGGAAAAAAGAATTCCCGAATTACGAAAAATAATCGAATATCACAATCAGCGTTACTATCAACAGGACGCTCCCGAAATATCTGATGCCGAATACGATGGGCTAATGAGGGAACTTCAGGAGTTGGAGAAACACTACTCCGACGAGAATATCGCTTCATCACCCACGCAAAGAGTGGGCGCTGCTCCACTTGCCAAGTTTGCCTCCTTTAGCCATCCGCAGGCCATGCTCAGTCTGGGCAATGCTTTTTCTGCTGAGGATGTGCTGGATTTCGATGCGCGCCTGAAGCGCCTGGCAAAGATCGATCAAATTGACTATGTGGCAGAACCCAAACTCGACGGTCTGGCCGTCAACCTGATTTATGAAAATGGTCTCTTTATTCGCGGCGCGACACGCGGCGACGGCGCGACCGGTGAAGACGTCACGCAGAATCTCAAAACTATTTCGTCATTACCCTTGAAGATGAAAAAGAGCACCCATCATCTTATCCCGGAGTTCATCGAAATCCGCGGTGAAGTTTACATGGAAAGACAACCCTTTTCGAAGCTTAATCTCCGCAGGGTGGAGGAAGGTGAAGAACCATTCGCCAATCCGCGCAACGCCGCCGCCGGATCGCTTCGTCAGCTTGATCCGAAAATAACCGCGCGCCGTCCTCTGAATATCTTTCTTTATGGAATCGGCACTGTCTCGGGCTTACGCTTTGCCAGTCACTGGGAAATCCTGAAAGCCCTTGCCGCATGGGGATTTCCGGTCAGTCCGCTTATTCAACAAGCGCCGGATATTGCCGCCTGCATATCCTATTTTGAACACATGGGCTCTATCCGCCCGGGCCTTCCCTATGAAATCGACGGCGTCGTTCTTAAAGTGAATAATCTGACCACGCAGGAAATCCTGGGCAATGTGTCACGCTCTCCCCGCTGGGCCATCGCTTGTAAATTTTCTGCAGAGCAGGCAAACACGGTAATCAAAGATATTATTGTCCAGGTAGGCCGCATGGGCGCACTGACGCCCGTGGCTGTGATGGAACCGGTCAATGTAGGCGGCGTCATGGTCAGCCGCGCCACGCTGCATAATGAAGATGAAATTCTTAAAAAAGATATCCGGATCGGCGATACGGTTGTGATTCAGCGCGCAGGTGATGTTATTCCCGAGGTCGTACAGGTCATTGCGATAAAGCGAACCGGACGGGAAAAAGAATTCCGTATACCACATCGTTGTCCGGAATGCGGCTCTGAAATCGTACGCCTGGACGGTGAGGTCGCGCACCGTTGTGTCAATCTGTCTTGTCCCGCGCAAATCAAGGAGCATATCCGTCACTTTTCCTCGCGCGGCGCGATGGACATTGAAGGACTAGGCGAAAAAGTTTCCGCGCAACTTTTCGACGCCAACCTGATTAACGATCCCGCCGATCTCTATTTTCTTGCCAAAAATCAACTGCTGAAACTCGACCGGCAGGCGGAAAAATCAGTCCAGAAACTTCTCGATGCCATTGAACAGTCCAAGACGCCCCCCCTGGACAAATTTATTTTTGCTCTGGGCATTCGTCATGTGGGAGAACGAACCGCTAAACTTCTTGCCGGGCATTTCGGCAGCATGGAAAGTCTGATGAAAGCGGACGTTACGGAGCTAACCTTACTCAATGAAATCGGTCCGGAAATCGCGCAAAGCATCGTCGAGTTTTTCGCCGAAGATAAAAACAGGAAAGTCATGGAAAAGTTTCGCCGGGCCGGTATTTCGCCGCAAACAAAAGCCTCCTCATCCAATGCCCTGCTCCAGGGAAAATCATTTGTTTTCACAGGCACGATGGAGAGTATGGGCAGAAATGAGGCTAAAACTCTCGTGGAGAATCTGGGTGGCTCAATTCATTCCAACGTCACATCAAAAACGAGTTATGTCGTAGCAGGCAGTGAACCGGGCTCAAAACTGCATAAGGCGCGGGCTCAGGGTGTTTCCGTGATCAGCGAAGAAGAGTTTTTAAAACTCGTCAACAGGCAAACCATCACATGACGAGAGTGCATATCTATGTCAGTGGCAAAGTGCAAGGCGTTTTTTTCCGTGCTGAGGCGCAGCGAACCGCGATGAATCTTAAACTAACCGGCTGGGTGCGCAACATGGAAGACGGCCGTGTGGAAGTTCTATTGGAAGGAGAAGACACTGACGTGGATAAAATGATCGCCTGGTGCAAAACAGGTCCCCCTGCAGCCCATGTTGATCATGTGGAATTTATAGAAGAACCTCACACGGGAAACTTACGGGGTTTCAATATTTCCTGTTCATGACCATCCCATCCTGAAAGCGCCCCCTGGAACTTCACGCCACCCCAAGTTTCTCGATGCGATATTTCAAGGAATCAAGGGTAACACCGAGCAGTTCGGCAGCCTTTGTTTTTACCCCTTTTGTTTTTTGAAGAGCTTTCTCTATCGCCTTTCTTTCGATCTTTTCCAGTTCAGTGTTTAAATCGATGCCCTGGTCAGGAATATCCAGATAAATCTCGGTTGACAACACCAGGCTCTCGGGTAAGATAATATTGGATGTTTCCATCGCTACGCCACGTTCAATGATGTTTTCCAGTTCACGAATATTGCCGGGGAAAGCGTATCCCATCAGCAATTCCATCGCGTAAGAGGAAATCGTCCTCACTTCTTTATTAAATTCTCGGGCATATTTTTCAATGAAATGTTTGGTTAAAAGCGGGATATCTTCTTTTCTTTGCCTGAGCGGCGGCATCTGGACAGGAATTACATTCAAACGAAAATAGAGATCTTCGCGGAATTCACCTTTTTTTACTCTTTCCTGAAGGTTTTGATTTGTGGCGGAGATAATGCGCACATCAACTTTAATATCTTCACTCCCTCCAATGCGACGGAACGTTTTTTCCTGCACGACTCTCAGGAGCTTAACCTGCAGGACCGGCGGCAATTCACCGATTTCATCGAGAAAAACCGTGCCGCCTTTGGCCAACTCGAAAAGTCCCGCCCGATCGGCATAAGCACCGGTAAATGACCCCTTCATGTAACCGAACAATTCACTTTCCAGCAGGTTCTCCGGAATGCCGCCGCTGTTAATGGCCATAAACGGCATTTTGGAACGTGAAGAATTGTCATGAATGGCGCGGGCAACCAGTTCCTTACCGGTACCGCTTTCTCCCAGGATTAAAATATTTGCCGGTGTATTGGCCACCTTTTGAATCGTCGCAAAAACCTTGGCCATTTCCCTGCTGGTTCCGATCATGCCGTAAAAAGATGCTTCATCTGTTTCGTTTTTCGTAATCTGATTCTCACTGACCAGACCATTTTTTAACAAAGCCTGACGAACGACCTGCTTTATTTCTTCGATGTTGCCTTTTTCTACGTAGTCATAAGCGCCTTCTTTCATCGCATTGATGGCTGTTTCACCGGAAGCATAGGCGGTAATTAAAATTACGACCGTTTCCTGCCGATGATCCTTGATGGTTTTCAGAAATTCAATGCCGTCGATTTTAGGCATTTTCAAATCGGTGATTACTAAATCATACGCCGTTTTGCGACAGAGATTGATCGCCTTCACAGGACTATCGGAGGTTGTGACGTCATATCCTTCTTTGGTCAACATGATTTCCATAACTTCTCTCATGCCTTGATCGTCATCCAGAACCAGAATTTTCGCCATGCTGTTACTCCTTTTTTATCGACACTCGACCTTAATTACAGGGCAGACAAACCGTAATGGACGTGCCCTGATTGATCTGACTTTCAATTTTTATTTTGCCGCCATAACCGTCAACAATACGGCTCACGATGGCCAAACCTAAACCGGTTCCTTTATCCTTGTTGGTAAAAAAAGGTTCGAAGACATTTTTCAAATCTTTTTCTTCAATCCCGCATCCGTCATCCGTTACTTTAATTGTGGTATAGTCTTTTCTATCTTCCAAGTTTACGGTTTTGATTTCAAGTGATAAATTTCCTGTTCCTTCCATGGCTTGCAGGGCATTCATCATCAGATTTTGAATAATTTGACGGATTTGTTCTTTATTAGCGCAGGCTTTGTTTTGACCGGAAAATGTTCTGACTATTTTGATGTCTTCCGTCCATTCATTCGATATTTTAATATTTTCCAGAACATCCTCGATGACTTCATTAACGTTAACTGGTTCTCTGGTTTCTGGAACAGGACGGGCGAGCATGAGAAAATCACGCACGAAGTTATCCAACTGATCCTTGCCTCGCATAATGATCTGCATCAACCGCTTGTCCGTCTCTTCCATCCTTGCGGTCTGTCCCAGCAAATGGATGGAACCGGTAATGGACGCCAGAGGGTTTCTCATTTCGTGGGCAAGACCGGCAGCCATTTCGCCAATCAAAGCCAGCCTTTTACTTTTTTCAAGATTTTCCTCCATGCGCTTGATTTCCGTTAAATCCTGAAAGTTCAAAATATGGCCGATTTGTTTACCATATTTGTCTTTCAACGGTGAAAACGAACAACCCAAATGAACCTGTGCACCTTCCCTGATGGTGATTTTCACTTCTTTTCTGCTTTTGATCAAATCAAGCGTGTCAGAGTCAAAAAAAACATTAAATGCAGGAAAGACTTCCCGGATTTGATGATTTTCTATTGATTTGAGTTGAAAACCGGTAATGGCCTCAGCCGCCCGATTGAAAGTTTTAATCCGACCCTGTAGCGTGGTCGTCATGACACCGGTATCCACCGATTCAATGATGCTACGGAAAATGAGATCCAGTTGATTAAAAGCCGACTCTCTTTCTTCCAATAATGACCTTGTTTTCTTTTCCTGTTCGACAACGATACTGGCCAGAAGGGCCACAAGATAAAACGACAAAATGTGAACGATGATTCTCACAAAAACGTCACCTGCTTCAACAGAATAATCACGGCCGGTGGAATAAAGGGTAGGAATGATGTCGAAATATTCAAGATCCAACACCAACCCGTAGGCTATGCTGGAAGCGGAGGCAATGATCAAAGCGCCTCTTCGGCCCAGAAATATCGCGGAATAGATAATAACCAATGTGTAGAGCAGTGAATAGTTGCTGCCGATACTGCCTGTCAGATAAACCAAAAAAGAAATCAGACAAATATCGGCAATTAATTGGGTATAAATATTATATCTAAAATACTTTTCTTTTCTTAAAAGCAGTGTATAAACTAACGACAGGACATACATCATAATAATAACAGCATAAATTAAATGCAGGAGCACCGGCGAAACGGGGAGTACCGGTCTCATCGTGCCCAGAAAAAAAGTAACCAGTAAAAAAATGGAAAGGATAATCAGTCTGCTGAAAATCAGTAGTTTGAGCCTCTGCCAGGTTCTTTCGTCTTGTTCTATGGTTTGATGCATAGCTTGTTTCCGAATAATTTTGGATTTAAGTTTTATTTTTTAATTTTATAATATTTTAAAGTTTTTAGCTAATCATTTGAAAACTTTTTTATGAAGATGACGTGCTGCTTATGCGCAGACCTTTACTGTATCCCCTCATCGCTCTGATGGCCGGTATCATCATCGGCGATTTTTTCGCCCTGCCCTGCTATCTTTTGTTGGCCGGAGCGCTGGCGATCCTGCTAATCTTACTTTTCAGCATCCGGCAAAAATGGAATATTGCCTCTTTCCTCTTAATCCTCTGCCTCATGGTGGTCGTCGGATTGTTTAATATTCAAAGACAACCATACCTGGTCAAAAACGATCAACATATTGTTCACCAGGCTGAGCAAGGGCGATTGACGATTGAGGGTACTATCATGGCTGTTGATCAAATTTCACCGGACAAACAGTCTCTGGTTGTGCTTTGTCAGCGTCTGGTTAAAAATGATACCTATATTCCCGCAACGGGAAATATTCGTCTTGTGATTCCAGCGGAACTCAGTTTCCAGTACGGCGACTTTATCCGCTTTCATTCTAAAATAAAAAATATTCAGAGTTTTCATAATCCGGGAAGCTTCGATTACGAGCGCTATCTCAAGCGCCAGGGCATTTATGTTTCGGGCTTTGTAGCCAATAACGCTGGTATTGTTCTTATACGACACGATACTGCCAATCGTTTCAGGTACCATATAGAGAACTTTCGACTACAGTTGCAGCGTTTGATTTATGCCAATGCTCCAACCCCTCAAAGAGAAGTTCTTGAAGCCATGACCATTGGCAATCAAAAAGCAATCCCCCCTCAAGTTCAGGATGATTTCGCTAAAACAGGCACATCGCATATTTTATCTATTTCCGGCCTTCATATCAGTATGGTAGCGGCAGGCGGTTTCTTTCTGATATTTCTTCTGCTGAAATATTCAGAATATTTGATGCTTAAATTTCATATCACCAAAATAGCAACGGCTGCAGCTTTTGCCCCGGTTATTACTTATTCCCTGGTCGCCGGAATGGGAACGACCGTTCTTCGTTCAACGCTTATGGCTCTGGCCTTTCTGCTTGCGTTACTGATCGGAAAACAAAGAGACCTTTATAATACGCTCTTTGGCGCGGCTTTGATCATTCTGATCGTTGCCCCCGAGTCCCTTTTTGAAATTTCCTTTCAACTGTCCTTCAGTGCGGTCTTTGCTCTTCTGTATATCGTTCCGAAATTCAGCAATATTAATTTGGGGGTTCTATCATCCGCGCCCCATTGGATACAGACGCCTATTCGCCAGGGTTACATCTTCATATTGGTATCCCTCGCGGCCACACTAGGCACATTGCCCCTTATTGTTTTCTATTTTAATCGCGTATCCGCTGTAACCATCTTTGCCAACCTCATCGCCGTTCCCTTGCTGGGAATGCTGACGTTGATTCCGGTGATGGCTTTTATTCTAACGGCCATGTTCTCGCCCTGGCTTGCCGGTTTCTTCATAAAAGCCGCTGCGTTTCTCACCGGTATTTCCGTCGATATCATCCACCGCCTCGCCGCCCTATCCTGGTCAACCGTCAGCTTCGCCAAACCCAATATGGCTGAAATAGCGCTTTCCTATATTTTTATTTTCCTCCTGATTGAGGCCATCGCCCCGGGTGACAAAAAAAATAATAAGGGATTCCTGTCGCGTCATCCATTATTGATCAAATCTGCTCTTCTGATTTCCGTGGCGCTCATTTTTACCGATACCGTTTATCTTAATTTTAAAGACCAATATTTCACCGATTTGAAAATCACGGCCATCGATGTCGGGCAAGGCTCATCCACGCTGGTCCAACTCCCTCACGGAATCAATATGCTGATTGACGGCGGTGGATTTCCTGACAGCCTATTCGATATGGGAAAATCTGTTATTGCGCCTTTTCTCTATTCTCAAAGAATCGGGAAAATCGATATTGTCGTGCTGACACATCCCCATCCAGACCATCTTCAGGGATTAATTTATATCGTTAACAACTTTGACGTCAAAGAAATATGGTGCACCGGTGTGAAAGCCGACGATGACCTTTACTTGCTCTGGAAAAAAACAATCTCCGACCCTAAGATAAAAATAAAACATCTCTCTTCGCAATCTCCACCTGAAATTATTTCCGATGTTCACCTCCAATATCTGTGGCCTTTACCTTCATCGGCTCAAAATGGTCAGGAGACATCCTATGATGAAACCAATGATTCTTCTTTGGTTTTGAAAATAACCTATGGGGCTCGAAGCTTTCTTGTAACTGGAGATATTTCCGCCCGTGTTGAAGCTCTTCTGATCCAGTCTGGACAAAATTTGAAAAGCGATCTTCTTTTCATGCCACATCACGGCTCCAATCATTCCAACTCAATGGATTTCATTCGCGCCGTTTCATGTCGCTATGCGATTGCCAGCGTTGGCAAAAAAAATGTTTTCCGCCATCCCAATCCGTCTGTTCTAAATCGTTACACATCCGCAGGCGTTGATATTTTTCGGACGGATCAGGATGGAGCAATTTCCATATATTCGGATGGTAAAACAATAAACATCACCCCCTGGCTGGCAAGACCGACCTATAATGGTCATCCACAATAATATTTAATTGCCAATCATCAGCCAATGTGCTAGAAATTACTGATTTGTTTAGGATATGACTATGGAAAAAATTACAGCCATCAAAGGCATTAAAGATATTCTGCCCCAGGACACGCCAATCTGGCATCGGGTGGAATTAACGGCACGCAAAATTTTTGAATGCTTCGGTTTTTGCGAAATTCGCGTGCCGATTATGGAAAAAACAGCGTTATTCCAGCGCAGTATCGGGGAAACCACCGATATTGTCGAAAAGGAAATGTACACCTTCCGCGATCGTGATGACGAACTTCTGACGTTGCGCCCAGAAGCCACGGCATCCGTCATCCGCGCTTATATTGAGCACAATCTGTCGGCATCCGATCCGGTCACCAAACTTTTTACTTTTGGTCCCATGTTCCGCCGGGAAAGACCACAAAAAGGCCGTTTCCGCCAGTTCCACCAGATCGACGTGGAGTCATTCGGAGATGATAAACCGGCCTCCGATGCGGAAGTTATTTTCATGTTGATGCATTTCCTGCAAGCCCTAGGCGTCGAAAAGTTGTCTCTGGAGATTAATTCCCTGGGCTGCAAAGTCTGTCGTCCTGTCTTTTCCCAAGCGGTGGTCGATTATCTGAAAGGGTCGGAGAGCGCTCTTTGTCCCGATTGTCAGAGACGTATTTATGTAAACCCGCTGCGCGTTTTTGACTGCAAGGTGGAAACATGCGGCTCTGTCATTGCCGATGCGCCAAGAATATTAAATTTTCTATGCACGGGATGCTCAGATCATTTTTCGGAAGTCAAAAGCTATCTCAACACTCTAAGGCTACCTTACGAAATTAATCCCCAAATGGTACGCGGCCTGGATTATTATACAAAGACAGCCTTTGAAGTAAAATCCGGCGCTTTAGGAGCGCAGAATTCCCTGGCAGGCGGCGGCCGTTATGACGGGCTGGTAAGCTTTCTGGGCGGACCCGACGTTCCAGGGATTGGCTTCGGCATCGGGATGGAGAGGCTCATCGCCTGCCTTCCTCCGTCCAATCAAAATCCTCACCGGATCGATATATTTATCGCCGCCCTGGGAGCACGCGCACAAAAAATCGCCTTCGGTCTGACCCAGGAACTACGCAGATCAGGGATTTGCGCTTCCATGGATTATACCGATAAAAGTCTGAAAAGTCAGATGAAGCGAGCCGATAAATTGAACAGCGCCCACACACTGATTTTCGGAGATAAAGAAATTGATGAAAACCGCGTCGAGTTGCGCAATATGAATACTAAAAATCAGCAA
>JANYAF010000138.1 GCA_025355175.1 Deltaproteobacteria bacterium
CTGGCTTTCTTTAATAAAACCCTTGCTGAATATCCCTTCTGTGGAGGGAAGCTTCACGTAAATGTTATTTTATTATAATGGTCTAACCAATTTTCATTTGCAGAAAAGAATTGCATGTGGTAAAATTCTGCCGTAATAGTAGTTTTCTAAATATCTTTATTATTTCATGCCGTTCAGAGCAGGTGTTTTTAGAGGCAGCCCTCTAATGGTAGAGCGCGCCAGTTTGTTGATATGGCTGAGTGTCGCTTAACTCACTTGTTTTTTGAGTTTTAACAGGTTGTTGAAAAACTAATCAATTTTAGTTCAATAATTTACTGATTTGTGCTATACTTATCCGCGTAATAAATTGAAAACACTGGAGAATGTTATGCGCGGAAACGAAGAAAAAGCAGACGCCATGTTCGTTTATTTATCACCCGAATCCTTCGTGCCCAATGATCACCCTCTGCGGCCCATCCGCACCATGGTCGACAACGCCTTGGCCACACTCGACGCCGATTTCGCTGCGCTGTATTCCCATACCGGCCGGCCCTCGATCCCCCCGGAGCAACTGCTCAAGGCTTTACTTCTTCAGGCACTGTATTCTGTCCGCAGCAACCGCCTGCTGGTGGAACAGATCAACTACAATATCCTGTTCCGGTGGTTCGTGGGTTTGGCTTTGGACGATAAGGTTTGGGACCATTCCACTTTTTCCACCAATATGGAGCGGCTGATCGACGCCGATGTTTCCCGTCTGTTTCTGTCCACCATCATGGCACAGGCCCGCAAAGCCAGTTTGTTGTCTGACGAACACTTCAGCGTTGACGGCACTCTCATTGAAGCCTGGGCCTCGATCAAGAGTTTTCGTCCCAAGGACGGGTCCCAGCCACCGGTTGGACGTAATCAGGAGCGTGACTTCCACGGCGAAAAGTTCAGCAATGAAACCCATGCCTCCACCACCGATCCGGAGGCACGGCTCTACAAGAAGAGCAAGGGCAAGGAATCCCGCATGAGTTACCTGGGTCATGCCCTGATGGAGAACCGAAACGGACTGATCGTCGACGGCATCGTCACCCCGGCCAACGGGACCGCCGAGCGCAAGGCAGCGGTGGAAATGGTTGCCGATGTGGCTGGCAGCCAGCGCATCACCGTGGGGGGCGACAAGGGATATGACACCAACGACTTCGTCGGCGATTTGCGCGGGCTTAAGGCCACTCCCCATGTCGCCCGAAACGTCGAGCGTAACGGCGGTTCGGCCATCGACGGACGGACCACCCGTCATGAGGGCTATCAGATCAGCCGGCGTCTACGCAAGCGCATCGAGGAGGCCTTCGGTTGGATCAAGACCGTGGGTAACCTGCGCAAGACACGGCATCGTGGCACGGCGAAGGTTGATTGGTACTTCGTCCTGGCCCTGTCGGCCTACAATCTGGTCAGAATGCGAAACATCGGGATGGTTACCGCATGACCAGGCGGGAGGTGCGCCCAATCGCACCAAAACGGCCCCATGGGGGTCAACAGGGAGCGCTAAACGGGCGAAAAGCAGGTTTTAAAAGAGCACTGAAGCAAAAAACTGACTGAAGTTGGTCGAAAAAAATCCTTCCGGGAACTATCCCGGAAAACTAAGGTCGTTTTTCAACGGCCTGCTAGAGATCTGCGTTCTTTATTCGAATATTCGATTGAATAGAGTTCTAGTGGATCTGACCATTTTTTACCGTTCCTCGTAATACTGTAATAAATCATATCTTCGCGATTACTACTGATCAATGGCCTTGTCCTCCGCATCCAAGCCGCATGAACGGCACTGGATGTAGAAGCATCATAAGCTTGGCTGTAAACGTCATAGCACCCCCTTTTTTCAATGGGGCTATTTGCAAGCTCTTTCTTGCCATCCATAATGAACGAAACGTTATGCGTGTAAACACAAGCACCAGTTAAGAAAGCGAAAAAGAATTGAGATGAGCAGATATAGCTATCGCTGCCAACAAGGAGGAATTTCTTTTCGTATGGATATATGCCCCACAATTGACAACTTTTATTTATCGTGAATATTTCATCTGCGTAGAGTGTCGTTTGCTTTGTATC
>JANYAF010000141.1 GCA_025355175.1 Deltaproteobacteria bacterium
TTTTTGTTAGTGGCCGCGATAATACGAACATTATGCACGACGCTTTGAGTTGCGCCCAGCGGTTCGTATGTTTTTTCCTGCAATACGCGCAAAAGCCGAACCTGCATGGCCGGAGTGATATCTCCAATTTCGTCTAAAAAAAGCGTTCCGTTTTCGGCCAATTTAAATCGTCCGGGCTTGTCTTTTTTCGCATCGGTGAAAGCACCCGCTATATAACCGAAGAGCTCCGACTCCAGAAGCGTATCCGGTAATGCGCTGCAATTGACGGCAATAAATGGCTGTTTTTTTCTCGGACTGAGATTGTGAACAGCGCGGGCGACCAGTTCTTTTCCCGTGCCGCTTTCGCCTTCGATCAGAACAGTGCTCGCGCTGGCGGCAATATCTGGAATGATATCAAAAAGTTGCAGTATTTTGTGGTTTTTCGAGATGATGTCCGCAAATGAATATTTCGCCTGGATGGTCTTGCGCAGGTCTTCTTCAACGCTGATATCCCGGAAGGTTTCCACGGCTCCGAGCAGCGCGCCTTTTTGACCGCGTAAAAGCCCCGTGGAAATACTGATGGGCACGCGTCTTCCACCGGCGTCAATGATATAAACTGTTTTATTGACAATCGGCTTGCCCGTTTTCATCGTCATCCGCAGGCAGCAGTTTTTTTCGCAGATATCCGCTTTCAGAACATCCTTGCAGAGTTGACCTATGGCCTCCGTTCTGGAAACGCCGGTAATCTTTTCAGCGGCGCGATTGAAGGATGTAATACGCCATTCTTGATCGACAGTAAAAACGCCATCGGCAATGGAATCAAGAATAATATTTTGCTCATCGTCCGGACGGGAAAGGTATTGTTTTTTTGGCGGTCGGATTTTCATCTATTTTGTCTTTTTCCCGTCTCTTTCTTCCGTGTTTTCAGCGCCGATATAATGATTGATGGGAATCTCATCTTGCTTTGCCCCGCCCGGCCTGAAAAGAGGCCAGAGGGTTCTGAGAACCGGCGAGCAGATACTGGAATACCGACCGCACATCATCCGGCAGTTCTTTTTTCAAAAACCGTTCGTACATGGCAATATTCTGCACTTCGGCATCGACGCCGACTTTCAGGGCTTCGGCAAAGGTTGCCGGTACTTTTGCAAGTTCTAATCCCCGGTCCGGCGGCAGAGTGACTCCATATTTTTTAAAAAGAGGCTTCAGAGAGTCGATGTGACGAACTTCAGCCTTAATGATGTTGGAGAAGGGGCGGCGCTTTCCGAATTTCTCCATCACCTTCTGGTATTCGCCCCTTGCCAGATATTCATCCTGGATCGCGAACGTAAGCATGTTGGACAGGTTCAATTCATTGTCCGGTAGTTTGGTTGCACCCGTCGCGCCATATGACACATCCATCGCCGCAACAGCGTATGCCGCACCCGGAGCAAGCATGACAGCCATCAACATCAATAGGATTATCCGCTTAATTATTGTCCAATCTCCTTTTAAAACATGGCTTTGCTATCCGCTGCGTCCATCTAGGATATATCTCTTATCATAAAAGCATTATTTCAACAGGCAATCAACCTTCATGACATCCGTGCTCATGATGAGCACAGGAAATACCGGAATCATTGAGTTTGCCGGCAAGCCAGCTTTCAGCAACGTCTTTCACGTTACCCGAACAGCCGCGCAGCACATCGATTCCCTGGTTGTTCAGGACGTTTACGGCTCCTTGCCCCATGTTTCCCGCTAATAACATCTTCACGCCCATCTGAGCCAGAGTAGAGGCGATATTCGATTTACAACCGCAGCCGGCGGGGGATGCAATCTTTTCCTCTGACAGAATTTTCTTCTGATTATCAATTGTGAACACGGTGAAATATTCACAGTGGCCAAAATGCTCGTCTACTTGATTTTGATTGGATGGTAATGCGATCTTCATAATTTTCTCCTTTAAATATAGTTAAGATAATTCAGCGTTTTTTCTTGCAGTATGGACAAATCTCATCCGGTGTTGACTTTCGTTTGAGACTTAATGCTTTGCTGCATTCAGGACACTCTGTATGTTTTGTTTCTTCAACAGAAACTTCTCCGCCTTCTATCTTCAGCGCTTTTCCGTGAAGCAGAACATCGGCAATTTTCTTATGTGCCGATTCGATTATTCTGCCGAATGTCTGCCGGGAAATATTCATCTGAGATGCCGCCTTTTCCTGATAAAGCTGCTCGTAGTCGGCCAACCGGATGGCTTCGTACTCGTCAAGGCTTAAAACCACTTCTTCTAATTCTGATGAGGGGATTCCTCGCGGTTTAAAATAGTTTTTATGCGGCACGCCGCAAACATGACGGCAACATTTTGGTCGGGGCATTTCTCAATATTTCTCCTTGTCAATTATTATAAGCATATGCCCATAATAAGTCAAGTTTAAAATATACAACAGCTTTGTTCAGCAATCATTGTTGATCTATGAGAGCAAATAGAGTATAAAAATAATGACTTCAACGCATGGCCGGGCAATAACTGGTTTGCCTGCTTTACTTTTCATGCTTGCACCATTTACTAAAGGATATTTATCATGAATGGCGAAAAACGTAATTTTGATCAGGAGGCGGCATCCTGGGATGCCAAGCCGGAGCGCGTCAGGCTGGTTGCAGATATCGCTTCGGCAATAGCCGGCGAGATAAAGTTGACTCCGTCTCTGGATGTTCTGGACTTCGGCTGCGGTACAGGGCTTTTAACAATGCAGCTGCAGCCTTTCGCGCACTCTATTACCGGTGTGGATAGTTCACCGGGAATGCTGGATGTTCTGAAAAAGAAAATTCAAGATCAGAATCTGACTAACGTGAAAACCTGTTGCCTGGATATTGAGAAAGACGGCGTTCTGGAAGGCTCTTATGATCTGATTGTCAGCAGTATGACTTTTCATCACATTAAAGATATAAGTTCTCTCCTTAATCAATTCTTTAATATCCTGCTTCCGGAAGGACATCTTTGCATTGCCGATCTGGACATTGATGACGGCCAGTTTCACGAAAATAACGCAGGTGTATTCCACGCAGGCTTTGACCGGGAAAATCTGAGTAGTCTGATCAGGAATGCCGGATTTCAAGATATCAAGTGCCAGACGGCAGCCCGATTAACAAAACCGGTTCACAACGGATCAGACAGAGAGTTTAAAATATTTCTTATTACAAGTTGCAGATGATAAATATACTTAAACAACGGGAGGTTTCAGTATGAAAAAAGTGTTCATCGTCATCGGCATACTTCTCGCGCTGTGTATATTTGTATTCTTCATCTACCTACCCCCCAGCATT
>JANYAF010000268.1 GCA_025355175.1 Deltaproteobacteria bacterium
TTTCTTTTTTTCCCACATACTCTTCTCCTTGCGATTCTGAATGACAAACACATCAACGTTGCAAAATAAATCTGCGCACACTCACGTTCATCAATAGTCCTATCGCTCCCAATAACGTCACTATCGCCGAGCCGCCGTAACTTAAGAAAGGCAACGGGATACCAACAACCGGTATCATGCCTAATACCATCCCCATGTTAATCACCACCTGCCAGGCAATCAGCGCGGTAATACCAAACGCGAGTACCGTGCCCAATAAATCTTTTGAATGCCAGGCAATTTTTAAGCCCCAAATGATCAAAGATATAAACATCAACATCAACACCAGGCCGCCGACAAATCCCCACTCCTCAGCAAACACGGAAAAGACGAAATCCGTCTGCTGTTCTGGTAAAAACTTCAACTGGGTTTGCGAACCTTTTAAAAATCCCTTGCCTAAAAATCCTCCAGAACCAATCGCAATCATCGATTGAATGATGTGGTAGCCCGTACCCAGGGGATCACTCTCCGGAGAAAGAAACGTCAGCAATCTGTCTTTTTGATAATCCTTTAAAAAGAGCCAGGCCAGGGGCAGCATGGCCAACACACTGGCAACAGCGATCAAGATGGACTTCCAATTCATACCGATAAACAGCACAATCGAAGCGGAAACAATAAGGATCATTAAAGCGGTTCCTAAATCAGGCTGTTTTAAGATCAGGACACAAGGAACTATCATCATCAGGAAAGGAACAAATAATTCCCTCAACAAGTAAGGTTCGTTGGATCTATGATCGTCAAAATACCGGGCGAGGGCGATAATGATGGTCACCTTCATCAGTTCAGAAGGTTGAAATAAAAGGAATCCGAAAGAGATCCATCGTTGCGCGCCATTGGCCGTGTGACCGAACAGGGTCACAAAAACCAGTGACGCAATAGAGATCGCATAAATAATATAAGCGGCTTTATTAATAGCGCGGTAATCAATTAAAAAAGCAACAAGCATTAAAGACAGGCCTAGCATAATCCATTGCAACTGCTTTAAGTAAAGCGGTGATCGATTGTCGATAAGACTGAAACCGGTGGAATAAATATTGATAATGCCGATGGCGCAGATAGACATCACCAAGGCAAATAACATCCAGTCAAAATTCTGAAATATGCGACGATCGTATTTTAAAAAAATCATTTTCTTCCTTAATGCAAATCCTGCTGTGAGGCATCAAATTTGTAAAAAGTTCATCAATCTCCGGTTTGATCGACCGGTAAAATAATTGCAGCAACCTGGCCCGTCTTTTCTTTTTTTTTGGCATCGAAATAGGCATTCAGAATTTTACGGGCAATCGGCGCGGCAACGGCACCGCCACCTCCGGCGTTTTCGGCAACAACAGCTATCGCTATTTCCGGATTTTTCATCGGAGCATAGCAAACGAATAAAGCATGATCTTTATGAAATGCGGCTATTTTTTTCTGGTGGCGGGCTTTGTCGTTCTGCGGCAGTCCAATCACTTGGGACGTTCCTGTTTTACCGCAAACATCGGCATAAGGCCTGCGTGCGGCGGCGCCGGTGCCGCCCGGTTCATTCACCACACCCCATAGCGCGCGATTGAGCACCTCTATTGTTTGCTGACTCAATTTGAGTTCGCCGATTTTTTCGGGCAAATATTTTTTAGTAATGCTACCGTTGGACAATTCGATCCGTTGAATAAGAAGCGGCCGCCACCGAGTACCCCCATTGGCCAGAGCGCCATAGGCCTGCACCAATTGCAGCGGGGTTGTTAAATTAAACCCCTGGCCGATGGATATCGATATCGTTTCACCAAGCAGCCACGGTTCTTTCATGCGGGCCAGCTTCCAGTCTCGCGTGGGAACAAGCCCCTTTTTTTCATGAGCAAGCTCAATGCCGGTTAAATCGCCCAGCCCAAACATCTTAGCATATTTTGCTATTTTATCCACACCGAGCCTCTTTCCAACCGTATAAAAATAGACATCACAGGACTCCACCAGAGCGCGGTGGAGAGCGACCGAACCGTGCCCATGTTTTTTCCAGCAGCGATAGCTTCTATTCCCCAGCTCGAAAGAACCATTACAAAATATTTTAGTGTCGGGAGTAATAATGCCTTCTTCCAGCGCAGCTGCGGCTACAATCATTTTATAGGTTGAGCCCGGCGGATACTGTCCGGAAATGGCCTTGTTGGATAAAGGCTTCAGTGGATTTTTTTGAAGCTTCTCCCATTCATCACGGGCAATACCGCTATTAAACAAATTCGGATCAAAAGACGGCGAGCTGACCATCGCTAGAATCGAACCGTCCCGCGGATCCATCGCGACGGCCGCGCCGGGGAGGCCGGCAAAAGCTTCCCAGGCCGCCTTTTGTAATTGGGCATCTATCGTCAGTACAACATTGGAACCGGAAACAGGATCAATCCGTCCCAAATTCTTAATGACCTTGCCAAATGCATTTACCTCAACAAGTTCATTGCCGCGACTGCCGCGAATATACGAATCAAGACCTTTTTCGATACCGTACTTTCCTGTAATATCGCCGGACAAATACTCTCCCTCTGGTTCTTCCAATTCCCTCTGGCTGACTTCACCTGTGTAGCCGATAATCGGCGCGATTATTTCTCCATCCAGATAAAGGCGGACCGGTGTAACCTCGATATAGACGCCCGGCAGATCAAGTGCGTTTGTTTCCACCAGGGCTACTTTTTCCATGCTGACATTCTTTTCCAGTCGGACAGGCAGATAGGAATTAATGGTCTTGGGGAAAGGCCGATCGGAAGAAATCTCCAGCGTCTTCGTTTTATAAATATCTTTGATCCTTTGGAGCAGCCACTCATGATTGATGCCCTTGGTGGGCATGTACAACACATCAAATGACGGACGATTATCGACGACAACAGCCCCATTGCGATCCATAATCAAGCCGCGTAACGGCTGGATGATCCGAAAACGCACGGCGTTGTTTTCCGACCGCTGCTTGAGTTCATCCCCCTTGATGACTTGTAAATACCAGAGGCGAATCAGCAGAATGGACAGAAACAGCCCGATCAGAATAAGGACAATTTTAAGCCTCTGCCGAAATTCCGCCGGTTCCGGTCCGTTGCGAAGACCGCATTGTTTTTCCATACATTAACCCTTCTACCTTGCGCATCATATAAAAAAAGCCGACGGAAAGGACGCTGATCAGCAGAGCCTGCGGCACAAAAACCAAAAGCCCGTTACTCAACATGTCAAATTCAAACACAAAATGATAGAGTAAAATCAAGATCAGCGACTCCACAAGAGAGCAAATCAGACCGAAAAGAGCAATTAAATAAAATTTTCCCGAGGCAATACGCGATGAAATAAAAAAAGAAAACATAAAAATAAGCAAGTAAATCATTGTAAATAATCCAAGAATTGATCCGGATACAGCATCAAACATAAAGCCCATCATGAAGGCCAGAATAATACCTTTCATCAAATCCAGACGAAAGCCGGCGTAGATGACAACGACCAGCGACAGCTCCAGCGTAAGCCAACCGGAAAAAAGGACGTCGGCCAATGTACTTTGAAATACGACCAACCCAATGGTCACAAAAGGCAACAATAAATAATAAATCATTTTGTTGTTTTCTTTTCTGCGGAGATTTCCTGTTGATCGGCCACCAGAACCAGAACCTCCTCCAGTGTGGTAAAATCAACCAAGGGGGCTATCCGTATTTTTAAAAACAATCCGACATCCATAGGGTCAACGTGACTGACCTTGCCAATAAGCAATCCTTTGGGGAAAATATTGCTCATGCCGGACGTCATAATCACATCACCTTCTTTGACATCCTGAATTTTGGAAATATACCGGATCACGCAGCCATGCGATCCGGCACCGCGAACAATTCCATGCACCCGCGTCCGTTGTATCAGCACATCCACGTTGGAATTCTCATCAATCAGCAGCAGAACTTTCGAACTGTGCCAGGAAACAGACGTCAATCTTCCGATTAATCCGGATGGAACAATGACCGGCATGCCGCTTTTCAGCCCATGCGCACTGCCTTTGTTGATCCAGAGGGTTTTGGAAAGGGCGGCCTGCTCCCGGCCGATGACCTGTGCGGCAATAGGACTGTGGTGATAATAATTTTGTAATGAAAGAAGTTTTTGCAGTCTTTGCGCCTCCAGGTAGCCTTCTTTGTAGAGGATTAATTCCGCCTGGAGCCCTGCTATTCTATTTTTCAGAATTCTATTGTCTTCTTCCAGATCAACCAGCTGAATATATCGCGTCCAGGCCTTACTGACACTTTCGATAGACGCGTTAAGCATTTTTTGCACAGGCGCTGCCGCTTCCAACACCAGCTTTTTAACAAAACTCGTACTGGAATCGTATTTCAAATTATACGAAAGCAGGATTAGGGCCGCAGCAAAAATGGCGCCAACAAAGATGATGGTTCGATAATTCTTAAAAAACATTCTCTACCTGGTTCAGGAAACCAATATAAGTAAACTCAGACCTGAATGGTGATGTCTTTGAGCACATCCAGTTGATCCAGGGCCATACCGGCGCCGCGGGCAACAGCGGACAGAGGATCGTCGGCAATCGTGACGGGCAGACCGGTTTCTTCCCGGATCAGAACATCTATGTTTTTCAATAAAGCGCCGCCTCCGGTCAACACAATTCCACGGTCAACAATATCACCGGCGAGTTCCGGCGGGGCATTTTCCAAAGCATCTTTAATCGCGTCGACGATTAGCGTCACGGGTTCAATAATCGCTTCCCTGATTTCTTCCGAGTTTGTTTCGATGGTCTTTGGAATGCCTGAAATCAGATCACGTCCTTTGACATCGATCATTTTTATTTCATTCATCGGATAAGCGCAACCGATTTCTATTTTAATGATTTCCGCCGTTCTTTCCCCGATCAGTAAGCTGTATTTACGCTTCATGTACTGAACAATTTCTTCGTCGATCTTATCCCCGGCCACCCGCACTGATTTGGCATACACAATACCTGCCAGGGAGATAACGGCTACCTCCGTGGTGCCGCCGCCGATATCGACCACCATGGAACTGATGGGCTCGGCAATCGGCAATCCCGCGCCGATAGCCGCCGCCATGGGTTCTTCAATCAGATAAATCTCACGGGCGCCGGCCGACTCGACAGTTTCACGCACCGCACGGCGCTCCACTTGTGTAATGCCGGACGGCACCGAAACAATAATCCGGGGACGCACCAGCGATTTGCGGTTGTGAACGCACAAAATAAAATGCTTCAGCATGGCTTCCGTAATATCGAAATCCGCGATGACACCGTCGCGCATGGGGCGAATGGCAATAATATTGCCGGGTGTGCGCCCCAGCATGCTTTTGGCTTCATTGCCGATCGCCAGCACTTTTTTTACTCCACGGTGATCCTTGTGCACGGCAACAACGGAAGGTTCATTTAAGACAATTCCCTTTCCTTTAACATAAACCAATGTATTGGCTGTTCCAAGATCAATCGCCAGATCATTGGAAAACTTTCCCAGAATATAATCGAACAGCATGTATCCTCCTGTTTTTCCCTCAATGTGTCGTATTTATATATTTTTTTGTTTATATCGTATTTCATCCCCCTAAGCAACGCATTTTTAAAATGTATTTGCAATTTGTAAATGACTGTAATACTAACGGTAAAGATTTTACTTATTATGAGTTATTCAACATTCGCATTCGAGGTGACTATATGCTGAAGTTTTTCCGCAAACACGCACGAGGCTGGTTCATGCTTATCTTCATGGCCATTATTATTTTTGTTTTTGTCCTTTATTTTGGAACAGATAGGGGCACGCGGGCGGCCAACGCTCTCGCCATCGTCGATG
>JANYAF010000007.1 GCA_025355175.1 Deltaproteobacteria bacterium
GTACGCGATTCCGTGACCGTATCCATCGCCGCCGAGACAATCGGAATGTTCAGGGCGATATTCTCGGTCAGCAAGGTGGCCGTATCGACATCACGCGGCAGCACATCGGAAGCTGCGGGAACTAAAAGCAGGTCGTCAAAAGTTAAGGATTCTTTTACTACGTCGTCCAGCATGATGGCCTCCGTCTCGGTAAATGAATTAATTGTTTTTTATAAAATATCTTTCGTTATTTAAAGCAATGTAAAAACGATCGGCAGTGTCGTCCATTTCAATAAATTGCGCCATTTGATAGTAACTATTCCTCGTGAAGCGGGCGGCAAATTTGCCGTCTTTAATCCGGCAGTACATGACGTTGTCTTTGCCTACAAATAACGAACCTAAATCGAGTTTTTCCAGGCACTCGTCACTTAAAAGGACATCAATCTGCTCATGACAGTTTATCGGTGTTTTCGTCTTATAAACGGCTGTCACGACAAAAGCGGTATCCTCCACATCCAGATAGTAGATTTCTTCGTTGAGTTCGACGAAGTATTTACCACAGTCGTCCATTTTCAGATGTTCAAAAAAAACACACAAAATATCTTTACGGAACATATGTGCGCCCTGGTAATACCAGATGCCGTCTTTGTCTATTTTTATATCACTTGATTCCATGTTTTGTTTAAAAAACTTTCCTGCTGTCCAGTAACATCGTTACCGGACCGTTATTGATCAATTCGATTTGCATCATTTCCTGAAATTTGCCGGTAGCCAATTTCTTCACTTTGGAAGTAGCCTCACGGACAAAATATTCATATAATTGGTTGGCTCTGATCGGCTCTTCCGCCCGGATAAATGACGGTCTGCGTCCCTTGATGCAGTCGCCGAGGAGCGTGAACTGCGATACCACCAACATCTGGCCGTCAATATCGATAAGCGAGAGATTCATCTTGCCCTGCTCGTCTTCAAATATGCGTAAATTAACCGTTTTTTCCAGAATATAATTCGCGTCTTTCTCAGAATCGTCTTTTTCCACCCCCAGCAATACAAGAACCCCTTGATCAATGGAGGAAAACAACTGTGAATTTATTTTGACACACGCCCGGTCAACTCTCTGAATAACTGCACGCATGAGAAATCCCATTTAAAAGTGTGGACATGTTAGCAACAATTGCTTTAGTCTTCAAGTTCTTTCTGGAATAAAATGTACTGCTGAAAGATCATGGGCATGGTATGTGGATTGTGATACATTTTGTAATTGGCTGACTTGTATGCTAAAAGTCGTATCCATGAGTAAAAACATTCTGTTGATCAATCCCTGGATTTATGATTTTGCGGCTTATGATTTCTGGTTGAAGCCATTGGGACTTTTATACCTGGGCGGTCTTTTGCGCGTAAACTCCCATCGCATTTCCTATATCGATTGTCTTGACCCCCACTCCCCGCTTATGCTGCAAAAAAGCGGCAAAGCACCGAAACGCCATGCTTACGGCCACGGCCGGTTTTTCCGTCAGGTCATTGACAAACCGGACTGCCTCAAAGTGCTGCCACGCAGTTATTGCCGCTATGGAATTGACCCGGATATATTCCGAACTGAGCTTGGTCTTTATCCCGACACGGAGATGGTGCTGGTTACTTCCATGATGACGTATTGGTATCCGGGTGTTTTTGAAGCTATTAAAATCGTCAAAGAGATGATGCCGGGCATTCCCGTTGCGTTGGGCGGCAAATATGCCTCTCTTTGCTACGATCATGCCGTGGTCAATTCCGGCGCAGATTATGTGGTTCGCGGCCGCGGTGAAAAACAAATTCTTAATATGCTCCAAAAGCTTTTCGATGAAGACATCATTTTCGATCCCGAGGAAGACGATCTGGATGCCCTGCCCTATCCTGCATTTGATCTGGTACGCCGGATCGATCAGGTTCCGGTGATCACATCGCTTGGCTGTCCGTATCACTGCAGTTACTGCTCATCCCATATCTTTCAAAAGAAGTTTCTGAGACGTGATCCGGTCAAAGTGGTTGATGAAATTGAGCATTGGCAGCAGAACTTCGGTGTGATCGACTTCAGTTTTTATGATGATGCGCTGCTGGTCGATCCCGAAAAGATGATCATTCCCCTGCTTAATGAAGTAAAAAGACGGAAGTTATCCTGTCGTTTTCACTGCCCTAACGGTCTGCATTTAAGAGAAATCGACTCAAAATTAAGTAAGATCCTCTACGATTCCGGCTTTAAAACCATTCGTTTCGGTTTTGAAACCGCTGATTTTCAATTGCAAAAAGAAACGGGCGGAAAAGTACAAAATGAAGAACTGCAGAAGGCGGTCATTCATCTCAAAAAGGCGGGATACAAAACGGAAGATATCGGCGTTTATCTTTTATGCGGCATACCGGGTCAAAAAGAAGTTGATGTAACACAGAGCATTGATTTTGTTTTACAGTGCGGCGCTAAACCGGTGCTTGCCGAATATTCGCCGATTCCCGGCACGAAAATGTGGGCCGACGCGCTTGTGGCTTCACCATTTGACATTCAACATGAACCTCTATATCATAACAACTCGCTATTATGTTGCCGCAATGATGATTTCAGCTATGAGGTTTACAGTAAGATCAAAGCGAAGCTCAAATTGTTGCCGAAAGAAACGGGTGTTACCAAATGAAGATTCTAAGACGGATTAAAAACATTATTGTTCTTTTACTGTCGCTATTTTTCTTAGTGTTCGGCATCGATATCCTGGTGGGTTCATTTAAGATGGCCAACCCTTTGGAATTCGTGATGACTTTATTTGCTGCCTCTTTCATCATTTTGTTTTGTATTGTCGGTATTCTTTATGTTTTCTTCCGCTTTTTCCCAAAAAAATCTGATGATGGGATGGATCATGCTGACACGGAATAGATTTTGTTTGCTGCTGACCGGACTGATCATTTTTTGTTGGGCGGTTCCGGCATGGGCAATTGATTTGGAAAAGAAAGTTATCAAAGCCAAACTGGATAATGGTCTAACCATTTTGATGTTGGAGCGAAAATTCAGCCCGACGGTTTCTCTCTATATCCGCCATCGTGTAGGAGCAGTCGACGAAGTCAAGGGACAAAGCGGCGCCGCGCACGTTCTGGAACACATGATGTTTAAGGGCACGACGACTATTGGTACGAAAAATTACGCGGCGGAAAAGAAGCTGCTTACGCAAATCGAACAGATCGGCTCAGCGCTGGATAATGAGAGAATGAGGCAAACAAACGTCGAGCAGAAACGCATTGAACAGCTTGCCATGAGTCTGAAGCAATTGCAGTCCGAGCACCGTCAATATTACATCCCCAATGAGATTGATAGGCTCTATACGGAAAACGGCGGATTGGATATGAATGCATCCACTGGACAGGATGTTACAACCTACCACATCAGTCTGCCTGCCAATAAGATTGAACTTTGGGCGCGGATTGAAGCCGACCGCCTGCTTCACCCTGTCTTTCGTGAATTCTACACGGAACGCGACGTCATTCTGGAAGAAAGAAGGCAGCGCGTGGAATCCAGCCCAGACGGTAAACTTCATGAATCCTTTATGAGCAGCGCTTACACAGTTCATCCTTATGGCGTGCCTATTATCGGCTTGCCTCAGGACTTAACCTATATCAGCCAGGCGGCCATTCGGCATATTCATCAAAAATATCTGTCACCGGGAAATATGGTCATCACCGTAGTCGGAGATATTAATCCCCAAAAGACTTTAAAGTTGATTGATCAATACTTTGGACGGATTCCCAAAAGCAATTCCCTGCCGGCCACCATTCCCGCCGAACCGCCGCAAACCGAGGGGCGAAAAGTGGACGTATTCTTTGATGCCAGTCCGTCGATGATCATCGGTTATCACAAACCGACCGCGCCCGCTGCTGAGGACTATGTCTTCGACGTGCTGGAGACAATTTTGAGTAAAGGCAGAACCAGCCGTATGTATGCCAAACTGGTGTTACAAATGCAGATTGCCGACAGTATCAGCGTTCATAACGGCATGCCCGCCACAAGGTATCCCAATCTGTTTGCGATCTGGGCCCGCCCACGCCATCCGCACACGAACGATGAACTCCTGGCGGCTGTTTTTCATGAACTGGAAAACATCAAGAACTATCCTATACCCGACAAAGAACTGACCAAGGCCAAAAATCAATTGAAGATGGATTATATTAAAAGCCTGGATTCCAACGCTGAACTGGCTTCCATTCTTTCATACTATGAATTGCTGTTGGGAGATTACCGATACATTTCCAATTACATTTCTCATATTGACAAAGTAACGGCAATGGATATTCAGGCAGTGGCCGTAAAGTATCTGGTAGCCGAAAACCGGACTATCGCAGTTTTAAACAAGAAGACAAATGAAAATACAAACGCGGGTAAAAATGAAAAATAAGAATTCGGTCTATGTCTTAATCGGACTATTGGTATCCCTACTTTACGGAATTATTCCGTTAGAGACGTTTTCAGCTCAAACATTTACGCCACCGGACAAAATAAAATATCCCGGGCTGGAATTTCGCTTACAACAGGCCGAGCGAATTTTGCTGGATAACGGCATGGTATTGTTTTATCTTCGGGATCACGAATTGCCTCTGGTCTCCATATCCGCGCTGGTGCGAACCGGATCCTTGCATGATCCCCCTGGCAAAGAAGGTGTAGCGGAACTGACTGTTTCCGTGATGAGAACAGGCGGCACAACTAAATTGGGCAGTGCCGAAATTGATCAGCGTCTGGATTTTCTGGCTGCGTCACCCTCCATTTCTATGTCGCTCGATTCCGCCTCTGTTAATTTTTCTTTTTTAAAGGGTGATCTGGACGTCTGTCTTGACCTCCTTTCGCAGATACTCATACAACCGGCTTTTGAAGAAGAGAAGTTGCAATTGGCGCTTTCGTTGAAAAATGAAGAGTTGCGCCGGATAGTGGATAATCCTCAGAAATTGGCCTTTCGCGAATTCAACCGTTTGCTTTATCCTGATGATCCACGCGGGCGTTACGCTACGACAAACTCTCTTAAGCAAATCACCCGCGATGACTTGATCGCTTTTCACCGGGAATATTTTTTCCCGGCCAATATAATGTTGGCGGTTTCCGGCGATATTTCCAAGGAAGAAGCCGTGAACAAAATCCGGCAATACCTTGGCCACTGGGAAAATTCCCGGCGTGCCCTCGATGCCGCACCTCCGCCGAAAGAAGCGGGCCGTGGTGTTTTCTTTATCCGAAAACAACTTTCGCAATCAACCGTGGTCAGCGGGGAATTAACGCTCAGTAAGAATAATCCGGATTTTTACGCTTTTTCGGTTCTTGATTTTATTATTGGCAGCGGCGGTTTTTCTTCTCGAATATTCAGCGCCGTGCGCAATAATGAAGGTCTGGCATACAGTGCCGGCAGTTTTTATCGGGCACGGTCCAATTATGGTGTTTTCGGAACGTATGCTTTTACAAAAACGGCATCGACTTTTCAGGCGCTTCATTTGATTAACTCCATCTTGTATGATGTTGCGGCCGGTTCCATATCTCAGACCGAACTGGACTGGGCAAAAAGATCCATTCTCAACGGTTTTATTTTTTCGTTTGAGCAACCCGGCCAAATCGCCGTTCAGCAAATGACTATGGCATTTGATAAATTGCCTGCTGATCATCTGAGCGGCTACCGAAAAAGAGTTGAGGCCGTGACACGCGATGATTTAAAACGAGTAGCCATAAAGTATCTGAATGAGAAAGAACGGCTGACGCTTATTTTAGGTGATACGGATCAATTCGGCAAATGGCCGGATAAATGGGAGCAACCTGTTTTTATATCACCACTGGAATAAATTGAGGACCAACGATGATTGACGAAAATACCTTTGAAAGAATTTCCCGCAGAATAGACACCTATCGAGATGATATGATTGAATTGCAGAAAGCTCTGACGGCCGTGCCTGCTGTCGGTCCGATCAACGGTGGCGACGGAGAAATGCTGAAAGCGCAGTTACTGAAAAAACGCCTTATCAAAATGGGTTTTGTATCTTTTCGTCATTATGATGCGCCGGATGACAGTGTATCCGCCGGGTTGCGTCCCAATTTTCTGACGTCCATGGAAGGAATAAGTAAATCGCGTTTCGTCTGGATCATCACGCATCTGGATATAGTTCCACCGGGCGAACTCAACCTCTGGAGCGCCGATCCTTACACAGCCTATGTTAAAGACAACCATATCTATGGCCGCGGAACGGAAGACAATCAGCAGGACATGGTGGCCTCCATTTTTGCCGCAAAGGCTTTTATTGATGAAGGAATCATCCCTTCATCTTCCATCGGTCTTTTCTTTGTGGCGGACGAAGAAACTTCCGGCGGTAAAGGATTATACCACGTGCTGGACTTACCGGAAAATATTTTCAGCAAAGATGATTTCATTGTGGTTCCCGATTCGGGGAACCCCGAAGGATCGCTGATCGAAATTGCGGAAAAAGGCATCCTCTGGCTGGGCTTCAAAACCACAGGCAAGCAATGCCACGGCAGCAACCCTCAACTGGGCAATAACGCGTTGTCAGCCGCCTCATATCTTGTGACCCAATTAACGAAGCTACGCAAGATATTCGATGTCGTTGATTCTCTTTTTGATCCTGCTGTCAGCACGTTTGAACCAACGAAGAAAGAGGCCAACGTGGGCAACATCAACACTATTCCCGGCGAAGATGTCTTCTACATGGATTGCCGTGTACTGCCGCAATACGATCTCCAAGATGTCCTGGACGAAATCACAAAGATTATGAAAAAAGTGGAAAAGAAATTTTCAGTTAAAATTGAGATTTCCAAGGAGCAATACGTTCAGTCCACGCGCCCCACGCCAGCCGATGCTCCTGTCGTTTGCGCCCTTCAGGAAGCAATCGCGAATGTTTATTCTTGGAAAGCATTTGCCGGTGGGGTCGGCGCAGGAACCGTTGCCGCTTATCTACGCAAAAGGGATTATCCGGTCGCAGTCTGGTCCAAAATCAATATGAATGCCCATCAGCCTGATGAAAACTGTTCAATTGACAATATGTTAGGCAACGCAAAGGTCTTTGCCCACCTGTTTTTGCAGGCGTAAATTGTATTGCATTCAATGCCTCATAATGATAGAAAACGCCCTCGTATGGAGGGTACCCTATGACATTGTTCATGAAAATGATATACAATATCATTTGGTTAAGATTAATATTTTAGAGGCTGATAATTTTTGATCAAAGCAACTAAAAACATCCAGGTTGAGAAATTGACTTTTGCCGATCAGAATTTATTACAGAATCTCTGCGGCGAACATGACAAGCACTTAAGACTTCTCGAAAAGCTTGAACCAATCAAGGTTAAACCCTGGGGTAATCATCTTTCCATCACAGGTGATGAAGCCGCCGTCTCGAAGATCACGCTTCTGCTCAAACAGCTCTATACGCTCATGGAAAAAGGCTGGCATATTCATTTTTCCGATATTGACTATGCCCATCGAATTCTCACAGAAGATATCCACTTTGAGCTAGCCCGCGTCTTTCTCGACACGGTCTTTATATCCTCCAAAAAGCGCATTATCACGCCCAAAAGCATTGCCCAGCGTCACTACATCGATTCCATGAGAAATGCCGATATGGTTCTGGCCATCGGCCCCGCAGGCACCGGCAAAACTTATCTGGCCATGGCAATGGCCGTGTCACATTTACTGGAAAAGAAAGTGCAGCGGATTATTCTAACCAGGCCTGCTGTGGAAGCGGGTGAACGCCTGGGCTTTCTGCCGGGCGATCTGGCTGAAAAAGTCAATCCATACTTGCGCCCTTTATATGACGCGCTCTATGACATGGTAGATATGGAAAAGGCGACTGCGCTGATTAACAAAGGGCTCATTGAAGTTGCACCGCTGGCGTTCATGCGCGGCAGGACGCTCAATGATTCATTCATTATTCTGGATGAAGCACAGAACACCACGGCTGAACAAATGAAAATGTTTTTAACCCGTCTAGGTTTCAATTCAAAAGCGGTTGTGACTGGTGATATCACGCAGATTGATTTGCCGACGGAAAAATCATCGGGTTTGATCGAAGCCCAGAAAATTCTAAAAAAAGTAGATGCCATCCGCATTGTTCATTTCTCACAGGTGGATGTCGTCCGGCATCCACTCGTTGCCGATGTCATTGCCGCCTACGCGTCCTGGGACAATGAAAATAAATCGGGTAAACATAAATAAGACTTATGAATTTTCTAGATTCCACATCGGAAAAAATATTTTCAACCTTCCGTAATTTGAAAGAAAAGAATAAAATTTCTTTCAAATTCTTGAATAATATCATCTTTCAGCGCTGGGCCATTGCCATAATTTTAAGCATCGGATTATCCATTATCCTTGCGCCCAAGCTCTTTAATTCAAATCCGGAATACCGACATGGTATGATCGCTCAGGACAACATTAAGGCGGATCGGGATTTTCTGGTTGAAGATGTCAACTCCACACGGCAAAAAAGACATGAAGCTGTGGTAAATGTGCGGCCAATCTATGATTATGACGCTGAGATGGCCATTACCCTTAGAACAAAACTAAAAAAATCTTTTTCGCTGGCTGCCGGGCAGCAAGAGTTACAACTCCATAAAACCTTTCTGGACAAATCCTTAGGCGTTTCTTTGACACAGAATGAACTATCTTTTTTTATCGTAAATAAATTTTCCGATGATCTAGCACAAAAACTGTCCAGAACGGTTTCCTCTTTTTACGATAATACATTAATCACTTCGAGCGCTTTTCAAAAAAATGAACGGGAAAAAGGGATTACCATCGTTAATGTGATTACGCGGGTAGAGGAAAATCTAAAGGATGTATCATCTGTTTTAAATATCAAAGAAATTGATCCAATATTGTCTAAAAAAGTGAACACCGTATTCAAAAGCGATCAACCCGATGCCCGGCGGTTTTCTTTTTTGCTTCTGAAAAAACTTATTGAACCCAACCTCACCTTCAATAAAGAGGCAACAGACAAGAAAATATTCTCCGCTGCAGAAGAGGTCAAACCGGTTTACTTCCAAGTACAAAAAAATGAGATGATCGTCCGCGAAGGAGAAAAAATAGGCTATCTGGAACTGGCCAAATTGGATGCGTTTTATAAAACAGCCGTGGATAATCGAATATCCCGTCTGACGGTCATTTTAGGGATATTCTGCACCGCTCTGTTTCTCACATTACTTCTGTACTTCTGGCGCACTCGAAACTGGCTGAAAACCACAGCCCGTTCCAATGTGGACTTTCTCGTTTTTGCCATTGTCGCCGTTCTGCAGATTTTTTTTGTCAAAGCGGGAATCTTTATCTCTGTTGCCATCAACAGAGCTTTCCCTTCTATTCCGGTTGATGCCTGCTATTTCGCGATACCTTTTGCCTGCGGCGCCATGATCATTGCCGTACTCGTGAATCGTAACGTGGCTTTAATTATCAGTGTCCTGACATCATTTCTCATCAGTCTTCTTTTCGATGAAAAAATTATCTTTCCGCTTTTCTCATTTTTGGGATCTGTTGCCGCTTCCTATCACATCGTCAACAGTCGACAGCGTTCCACTTTTTTAAAGGTTGGCATTTTTCTCGGCATTATCAATATGGCTGCGATTGTTTGTCTGAATCTTTTAACAGGCCACTTGCTTAATGACTTAATCATGCGCCTGGCCATGGGTTTTCTCGGCGGCATCATCACCGGAATTCTGGTCGCGGGCATCACACCGATTTTTGAAAGTCTTTTCGGTTTTATTACGTATATTAAGTTGCTGGAACTGGCCAATCTCAATCAACCACTTTTCCAGAAAATGATTATCGAAGCGCCCGGCACATATCACCACAGTATTATCGTCGCTTCGCTGGTGGAGACCGCGGCGGAAGCCATCGGCGCGAATTCACTACTGGCCAAGGTCAGCGCCTATTATCATGACATCGGCAAACTGGCCAAACCCCATTACTATATTGAAAATCAACCCGGCTACGATAATCGTCACGACAAACTCTCGCCGAAAATGAGCTCCCTGATTATCATCTCACATGTCAAGGAAGGCTACGAACTGGCTTCGCAGGTCAAACTCGGTCAGCCGATCATCAACATTATTCGTGAACATCACGGCACCAGCCTCGTCAGTTATTTTTACGATAAAGCGAAAAAAGATAAGGACGAATCGATTCGTTCTCTGACGGATAGTGCTTTTCGTTATCCCGGACCTAAACCCCAAACCAAAGAAGCCGGGTTGGTCATGCTGGGAGACGTTATTGAAGCCTCCTCACGCACACTTTCCAATCCGACGCCGGCCAGAATACGCTCGCTGGTGCGTGAGCGCATTGAGCGGATATACACAGACGGTCAACTGGACGATTGTGAGTTAACGCTGAAAAATCTAAACACCATTGCGGAGACATTTACTCGGATTTTAACGGGCATCTTCCATCATCGTGTTGATTATCCGGGAACATCTGCGAAAGAGACAAACGGTAAAAAAGAGTCTAATGAAAATTCAAATCGGAAATCAGCAGAAACGAATTAAAATCGACAAGCGCAAGATCCGCTTTAAAGTGACCAAGCTTCTGGAACTGTTGGATTGCGGAAATAAAGAAATCAGCATCACGTTTGTCGATGACGAAACCATTCAGTGCATCAATCAACAATACCTGTCCAAAGACCGTCCCACCAATGTTATTTCTTTTTCCCTTCAAGAAGGCGAATTCGGCAACATTAATCCCGAAATACTGGGTGACATCGTCATATCTGTTGACACGGCACGCCAAGATGCGGAAAAGGGCCATTTCAGCTTCGATGAAGAAATTATTTTTTTAATCATCCATGGCCTGTTACATTTATTGGGCTATAATCATGAAAACACGTCAAAAGGAAATATCATGAGAATGGCGCAAAAAGAAAAAGAACTTTTCCAGTTGCTTACGCAATCCCTTTGAATCCGGATGATTGGAAGCCCTGCTTATTTATCTTTGACGGCAAGAACCTGTTCCAGTGTAAGAGAACCATGATTGGATGGACTATTTTACAGATTTCGCCAAGGAAATTTCCTTTTCCTGTTTTTCCCCGCTGTTATTTCCCGTCTCATCGCACGGAATCTTCAATATCCGGTCGGCTTGAATGTCATTCGTTTTTAAATTATTAATTTGCTTGAGTTTGACGACAGGAACATTGAAACGTTTGGCAATGCTAAGCAGAGAATCGCCTCGTTTTACTTTGTAAGTTTGAATTGAACCAGCCGCTTTACGAGCTGTAATATTTTTTTTACTGCCGGAAGGTTTTTGTTTCGCGTATGCCGTTTCCACACGATTAACCGGAATTCGGATGATTTGACCTTTCGTTAATTTCGTTTTCTGATTAATTCTATTGGAGTCAAAAATTGTCTGAATGGACACGCGATATCTTTTAGCTATAGACACCGCTGTTTCACCGGGCCGAACACGATGTTTGAGATACGTGGAGTGACTGAAACTGAAACTTGGTCTTTCCGTTTCCGGGATATCGTTATAAACCAGATTGAATTTCTGGAGGGAATCTTGAGGAATATTCAATGAGTATTCCCGATTAGGGGTTATTTTGTATCTGAGCTCGGCATTGAGTACATTAATGAAGTCTTCGGACACTTCTATTCTGGAAGAGATATCCGACAGTTTCATTATTTTGTTGACCTTGACCGTTTCATAATTGAGTAAAGAGTCCAATGACGTCTGAAGATTAAAACCATACTTACCGGGATTTTTAACAATATGCAATGTCGCAAGAAAACGGGGAACATAACGGGCTGTCTCATTGGGTAATTGAGAGTAGAGATCCCAGAAACGATCAAAATAATTAATGTGTTGTCTGGATATGACGCGAAGCACCCTGCCTTCGCCGCAATTATAAGCCGCAAGTACAGTAAGCCAATCGCCAAACATGGAATGCAATTCTTTTAAATAAGCGATGGCCGCATGAGTGGATTTTAAAACGTCCATGCGCTCGTCTACCCATTCATCGCGGGTCAATCCGAATTTATAACCTGTTGACGGAATAAACTGCCACAAGCCCAAAGCTCGCGCGCGCGACAAAGCGCTTACCTTGAAACCGCTTTCCACCAGAGGCAACCAGAAGAGTTCTTCAGGCACCCCTGCTTTTCTTAATTCACCAACGATGATTGCTTTGTATAGTCCGGAACGATAATATGAGGATGTAAAGAATTCTTTCTCCGGTCCCTGAAATGATCGTATTTCTTTTTCCACATCCGCGTTCATCAAAAGAGGAATCTCACTGGCCTTGCCATTGGTCTTTGTTTGTTTTGAAGAATAAAGAGCCAGGATGCGCCGCGAAATTAATAGACGCAAATCATCCTTCTGTCTGGCAATTTCCACACTACCGTTCGTATCCAGAACCAACGCATATGCTTTATCCAACGCATCTAAGGTATTTTCGATATCACCATTTTTCCAGGATTTATCGGCCATTTCCAGTAATTCAACGGCCTTTTCCATCAGATCCTGCTCTTCTTCGACTTTTGCTTTAGCATCCTCATCCGCTGAATTTCGGCTTGGTGCATTGGTAAGACTATTCTTGGTGGAATCGCTTATCGTTTGCGACACGCCATGCTTCTGTTCTTTATCTTCTATATTTTTCTTCAATAGAGTGTCATTGTGATGGACATTTTCGGCGTTTACCTGATGGCCGGCAAACAACAAGATGGCGACACTTAAACAAAAGATAATACAAATTGATGAGACATATTTTATGCATTTCAACATGGATAGGGTCTCCTGAATTTTTTCGGTTGCAAAACAAAAGTACATCGTGCTTCTGATCACTGATCAGCTCGCTTTTTTATCCTAGCACAAACGACATCATGGTTAACGTTGCGGAGCTTTATAGCACATTTTATTTATATACCAAAACAATTTGACAATCTTGAATATTATTAAATATTTACCTAACTGACTCTGGACGCATCTGGTGCCCGATTTCCGACAATCATCAGATAGGCCTGGATAAAATCATCAAGATCGCCATCCAGCACTTTTTGAGCGTTGCCAATTTCCAGATTCGTCCGATGATCTTTTACCATTTTGTATGGGTGTAAAACATAGGAACGAATCTGGCTGCCCCAGGCAATATCTTTTTTAAGTTTATTTTCTTCGTCGAGCTTTTCTTTTTTTTGTTGGAGTTCTCTTTCATAGAGCCGGGACTTCAGATATTTCATCGCCATCGCTTTATTTTTATGTTGCGATCTTTCATTTTGACACTGCACGACAATGTTTGTCGGCAAATGGGTGATTCGCACGGCGGAATCCGTTTTATTGACATGCTGGCCGCCCTTGCCACCCGATCGGAATGTGTCGATTCTTAAATCGTCCTCATTGATATCTATTATTATTTCATCATCGACTTCGGGATAAACAAAGACGGAAGCAAATGAGGTATGGCGTCTGGCCCCCGCATCAAATGGAGAAATACGGACAAGGCGGTGAATCCCGATTTCGGCTTTGGCATAACCATAGGCATATTCACCTTCTACGGTAAAAGATACGCTTTTGACACCTGCTTCATCTCCCGGCAGATAATCAATAATATTTGTTTTAAAATTTCTCTTTTCAGCCCAACGCAGATACATACGCATCAACATCTCCGCCCAGTCCTGCGCTTCCGTCCCTCCAGCGCCGGCATGAATGGACATAATTGCATTCATTGGATCCTGCTCGCTCGAGAGCATCATTTTGAGTTCTTCCAGTTTAACGTCGGAAGATAACTGATCCAGTTCATAAGCGAGATCATTTATGACCTGTTCGTCTTTTTCCTCAGAGGCAATTGACCAGAGGTTTTCAGTATCTTTAATTTGGCTTTGAAATCTTTTCCACTGATCGAGCGAGTCGGATAATTTTGTTTTCTTCTGTAGGATGGCACGGGCTTTTTCCTGATCATCCCAGAAATCATTCTTCGTGGATAAGATTTCAAGATCTTTAATTTTTAATTCCAGCTCGCTGACGTCAAAGACATTCTCCGATGTATTGAATTCTTTTTTTCAGATCACTAATTGCTTCCTGTATGTTTTCGACGGACATTTCCTTTCCTCCCTTTTAAACTCCATAAGAAAAAAACGACCAGGCCTATAAAACTGACCCCTACCAGCAAATCACCATATCTCGCGTAAAAAGTCGGCATCACGATGAATTTAACACGACCATGAATTTCATCTCTTTTAAATATTTCAGTTTGCTTTATAATTTTTCCCGTTGGGTCGACGATTGCGGAGATGCCGGTATTTGCTGCACGCACAAGATAAAGC
>JANYAF010000012.1 GCA_025355175.1 Deltaproteobacteria bacterium
GCTTTATCTCCTTCCTCATGACCCAGCGTATCGTTGATCCATTTCAACCCGTCAAGATCCGCAAAAAAGAGCACCATTCCGCTCTTATTCCGTTCAGCTAATTTTAACTGCTGCTCCGCAAGAAATAGAAAGCCCCTTCTGTTGAGAAGGCCAGTGAGTGAATCGGTGATCGAAAGGCTAAAGAGCTCTTCCTCAAGTTTTTCACGCACAAGTGTTTGGTTCCGCAAACGTTTTGTGCCGGCGCCGATTCCGACCAGACCGATGATCCATAGAAAACTGTGGGCGATCGTTAATTCGGCCATACGGGACCGCTCAATAGCCCTCAGGGGTTCCATGGGGATGGATACACTGATTCCCCCCCGGATATCCCCCTCTTTATATCCCTGGACGGCATGGCATTTCAGGCAGGATTTTTCCGTAACAAAAGGGCGCATGAAACGAAAATATTCTTTCCCCGATGTCATTATTTCGATGGAAACGGACTCTTTTGTTCCTCGCTCAAATTTTTTCAGAGCCTCTGCCTCCCAGGAATCCGGAAGATTTTCAGGCCGGATTGGATTTAAACTGGTGATGTGCCCATGAAAGTCATGCATCTCCATGGCCAGTTCATTAATCTGGCGGGTCATGTAGGCCGGATTAACCAGCGTTAGCAATAAACCATTGGACGTCATGATGTCGCGGTTGGGAACCTTAAGATACGGATTGGCAGGGGTCATCTCTGAAACGGGCACATACACGCCCCCCTGTTTTGAAATCCATCTTCGATAGATGAGATCTTTGTTATAGGAGATCTCGGCGCTCGCTCGGGCAAAGCTCAAACTGGACTGTTTCTGCTGGTATATGTTCCATCCCAGAGATGCAATGATGCCTAAGGTCCAGATTAGGACAAGCGTCCATAAATATTTTTTAAGATTTGCTGACCATGGGTTCGTCATATCCCTGCCTTTCATTTATACATCCCCGGATAACAAAAGGGAAAGTAATGATGAATAAAATATCAATCGAATTTATACCCCTTCTCGTTGAACAGCCGCAAACAGGTATCCACCACTTCGGGGTCATAGAGGGCGCCGCGGTTCTTTTCGATCTCCTTCAAAGCCGCCTCAATGCCCAAGCTGGGACGATAGGGGCGGTGTGAAGCCATGGCTTCCACGACATCAGTCACAGCCAGAATGCGGGCCTCCATGAGAATTTCTTCCCCCTTCAGGTGTCGTGGATAGCCGGAGCCGTCCATTCGCTCATGGTGCTGGTAAACAATCTCTGCCAGTGGCCACGGGGATTCCACATCCTTCAGCATCTCGCACCCTGTTCGGGCATGTTCTTTAATCAGGGAAAACTCAATTTCATGCAGTTTTGTCGGTTTGGCCAAAATCTCGGCAGGGATCGATAGTTTTCCAATATCATGAATGGAACCGGCCATACGGATGCCGTCGATTTTCTCCTGCGGCAATCCCATCTCCGTAGCAATGGCGAGGGCAAGGTCCGCCGAACGGATCTGGTGGCCGGCCGTATAGGGATCTCTGGACTCCACGGCAGACCCCATGACCTGGATGGTCGTCTTCACCGCCCGTCGTAATTGTTCAAGCGATACGAGAAGTTGTTCTTCCGTCTGCTTGCGGTTGGTGATGTCGCCCATAAAGTTCAACGTAGCAGGTTCCCCTTTCCAGTTTATCCTGACGGTATCCAACTCTACCCACCGGACATCGCCGTTTTTATGAATAACCCGAAAAGAATACTGCCGGGGAATGTTTTCACCATTGAGGCGTCTGACATATCTGTCCATGACCATGTCGCGGTCATCCGCATAAATGAACTCGACAAATGGCATTGACGCGATTTCCTCGCGTGAATAACCAGTTACCATGGTAGTCTTGGGATTAAGGAACACCAGCTTACCACCCTGAGCAACAAAAACAGCCTCGCCGGCATTCTCAAAGAGGATTCGATATTTCTCTTCGCTCTCCCGCAGATCATCCTCCATCCGCTTTTGGTCGGTGATGTCGCGAGCGGTCGAAATTGCGCCGATTACACGTCCCTGTTCGTCTTTGAGCACCTTACACCACCAGGAAAGAAGACGCTTCTCACCATCCTGACGGCGCTGCCAGCTCTCTACGTAGATGACGTCCTCATTACCAGTGAATAGGGGTTGTACTTTAATATAGACTTCCTGCTCTCCCTCGAAATAATAGGATGCCTCGTGACCGAGAACATCTTCCCCGAAGAATTGCAATCCGGCAAGATTGGCCCACATGTATCGTTTGAAAACATCAACCTCCATAATAATGTCGGGAACCGCAGCCAAAATGGTGTTTTTGCGGACAGCCAGCATCCGCAGCTCTTCTTCTACCCGCTTGCGGTCGGTGATGTCGCGGGTTACGCCAAGAATGCCTACCGGTTGCTGATCTTCATTTCGGATCAACGAAAACTTCATCTCCGTCCAAACGGTGGTCCCGTCTTTTCGATTCACTTCCAGTTGAAGTGTCCGGGATATGGGGATATTCGGATGTTCGGATTTTTCCAGTTCCATGACCTCCGACAGGGTCTTCCTGGCCAGATCCCAGGAAGACGGAGTCAATGTCTCGGAAGACGGTAGTTTCAATGCCTCTTCCGGTTCATATCCCCTGAGAATTTTTACGGAAGGGCTGATATAGGTATAATTCAGATTCATATCCAAAACGAAAATGACGTCACTGACATGATCAGCGAGCAGGCGATATTTGTTCTCACTTTTCTTCAACAGCGATACGTTCGTTGATTCCAGTGCGCGCGCCTGCATCCTGTTTTCGAGGAGGACCGCCAGAAATTGGAAGGCGGTTCTGAAGACGGCATGATCGGCCTCTGAGGTTTCCGGTCCGTCCGCCATCATGGCGTACCCGAAAGATGAGCGAAGCGTTGCAATGGGCAGGACGCGGTATTCCGGAACCCCGGGAGGAAGACGATCAACAAACTTGAAGGTGAAAGACTTATCGAGCGCGTTGAGCGATTCGATAAATCGTGATCTCACCGAATCGGGATCGGTTATCTGCGACACGTAGGCGAGAGCCAATAATACTTCGTGTGACAGCTTCATAAACGACTCTCAAGGACCGGGAGGAATTCCGGCGCGTGCTCGGCAAGCCAGTGCTCGGGGCGAACAAAATAGGGGTTCTCGTAGATGCCTCCTCCCGTGATGACGAACGGGTGGACCTGCAGGACCTTCATGATCGTCGATCCCGGGAAACGGTTGACGTCATAGAGACAGATACTGATCCAGGCCTTGCCCCAGATGAAGGTATTGAGAAGCGATTCGTAGGCCATGAGATGCTCGATCCCGGGAATCTTTGTCAGGGCCCAGAGCATCTCCGCCGTTCCCCGCACGTTTCTCTGGCCGTTTTGCAGGTTCTCATCCCAGATATCGTTATGGGCCTTCAGCATGTCCTGTGGGGAAAAGTGGCCCTCGGGATAGTACAACTCATGGGAATGAAACAGCCTGAAGGAATCCGGGTCGGGACGTTCGACATCCGGACACAGCGCATGGACACTGTCGAGCGCGTGATCGTAATGCTTCTCGTCGGGACAACAGACGAGAAGCTCTTGTTCTCGAAGGCCCTGGGCGAGGTAGCCGAACATGATCAAGTCTCTTTCAGCCTCTGATTCGTACAGCCCGCAGAAATGCGTGCCCCAATTGCAGGGGTATCCGCCGAATCCAAGACTCATGACCGCAAGATCCGAAGTTCTCAGATGCAGGGCACCCTCCTTAATGTTCGCTTAACTTGTGTTGATACTATACGCTACAATATTAAAAAGTCCACTAATCTGTCATTGAAAACTGACCGCAAGATGTTAGGGTGCGTCACCGATGACCGCATTGGATATATGCATTCCGTCCTTAATTTCCGTTTCATTCGGAAATTCCCGACAAAAACTTCCTGATTAAAATCCTGATTAAAATAATTGACAAATCCGGTCCTTAGTAATAACATCCTCCAACTTTTTAAATCAAAACCCTAGCGCATACGGCGCTTTTTTCTTTTTAGGATCTTAATTTTTCAGGAGTTTTTTGACACGTGGATAAGCGGATCGCGAAAAAAAAAGCTTTGGAAATCATTGCGAATTTCCCGAGTTCCGGTGTGCTGGTCGTCGGAGATGTCATGGTCGATCATTTCATCTGGGGTAAGGTAGCGCGAATTTCCCCGGAGGCGCCGGTGCCGGTGGTCGATGTTCAGAAAGACTCTGTGATGCTGGGCGGCTGCGCCAATGTGCTCAATACGATCTATGCCATGGGCGGCCAGGTTTTTGTGGCCGGTGTGATCGGCGCTGATGATATCGGCAAGGGTTTAATCAAACAGTTGAGAGAACGCAACATCGATACGGGTGGCATTATTGTTGAGAAGGGAAGGCCGACAACGCTCAAGACGAGAATTGTCGCACACGGACAGCAAATCGTTCGATTTGACCAGGAAAGCAGAAAGCCTATTCCCAGGGCTAGTTGTGACAAAATTCTTGCCTATGTGAAATCTCTGCGCGGTAAGATCGGCGCCATCGTGATTTCCGATTACAGCAAAGGTGTCGTATCCAGGGAACTGATTGAAGGGATAAGAAGCATGGCCGGGGATTCAAAGATATTTTTGTGTGTTGATCCGAAGCAAAGTGATTTTTCGATTTACGCGGGCGCCCATGTCATTACGCCCAATCATCATGAAGCCCAGCGCGCCGCCGGGATGGAGATTGCCAACGGGGATGATCTTTTAACGCTGGGGAAAATGCTGCTTGCAAAATTTGATTTCCAGGCCCTGCTGGTGACGCGGGGTGAAGAAGGCATGAGCCTTTTCGAAAAGGGGCGTAAGGCTGGCCACACGCACTTTCCGGCGCAAGCAAAGGAAGTTTACGATGTGACGGGCGCGGGGGATACCGTCATCGGTGTGCTGGCGCTGGCGCTGGCTGCGCAGGCGAATCTGAAGGAGGCAACATCTCTGGCCAATCATGCCGCGGGTATTGTTGTGGGTAAGGTGGGAACATCCACGGTCTCCAGGGAAGAATTGATCAGCGTATTATGAGCAAACCGACGCAGGCCCTGCCGGTCAAACTGGTCTTCAGCGTTTTTGCCCCGGCGGCCGGGATATTAAACGATACCATCAACAGGTTGTCTGCTCTTTATGGTCAGCCTGATTTTGTTAGCGAACAGAACCTCTTTGATTATACGGATTATTATAACCCGGAAATGGGACAGGTGCTTGTCCGGCGCTTTCTGTCGATGGAAAAGTTAATCCGGCCGGAAGCATTACCGGATATAAAGCTTGCGACGAATGATATTGAAAAAGAATCGGCCGTTGATGATCGTAGGCACGTGAACATTGATCCCGGTTATCTGTCTCAGGCTCATCTGATTCTGGCAACCGGTAAGGGTTATTCGCACAGGCCTTATTTGCGTGACGGAATTTACGCGGATCTGACATTGATTTATCAGGGAAAGAAGTTTTGTTCTTTGCCCTGGACGTATCCGGATTACGCAGACGAGAAGCAGTTATCCATGTTAAGCGCTATCCGGTCGCGCTATTTATTGCAATTGAAAATGGCTGAACCGATATAGAACAAAATAATTTTGCAAGAAGGTTTGAACATGATTAAAAGCATGACCGGTTACGGCCGGGTGGAAGCGCTTTGTGACGGCCGGAATATTGTGGTGGAAGCGAAATCCGTCAACCATCGCTTTCTGGAAATTGCTCTCAGAATGCCCGCCGCGCTTTATCCGCTGGAGATGGAGTATAAAAAGAAAATAGGAGAAAGATTCAAACGCGGCCGCATTGATGTTTCGATCCGGCTGGAGGGAGAGGGCGCCGAACCATCCAGGGTGAATTTGAATATGGAGGTTGCGCGCAACTACTTTGATGTTTTGATCCGGCTGAAAAATGAATTCAATATACCCGAACCGATCAGCCTTAAGAACCTCACCAGCTTTCGGGATATTTTCACGCCACCTGCGGAAACACAGTTGGATGCCGCTTTTTTAAATCAGGTGGAGATGACACTGCAAGAAGCGTTGTCAATGCTGGTCAACATGAGGCAGGATGAAGGAATTTCTCTGTTCTCGGATATGCAAATGAGACTTCGGGCCATTGGCGAGACGATGGAAACCATTCGGTCGCGTGCGCCGCAGGTTGTGCTGGAGTATCAGAAGCGTCTTTCAGACAGGATTAAGGAACTGACGGCGGGATTCGACCTTGACGCTGCCCGTCTGGCTCAGGAAGTGGCGCTTATGGCGGATCGATGCGATATCACCGAGGAGATTGTCCGGATGCAAAGCCATATAGGTCAGTTTGAAACTCTGCTGCAAAGCGACGAGGCGGAAGGCAGGAAAATCGACTTCCTTCTGCAGGAAATGAACCGTGAAATTAATACGATCGGGTCCAAAGGCAATGATGTGGAAATTGCCCGCCTGGTCATTGACGCCAAAAGTGAGCTGGGCAAGTTGCGCGAGCAGGCGCAGAATATTGAGTAGGAATATGTCGGATCAGGGATTGTTCATCGTGCTGTCTGCGCCTTCAGGGGCGGGAAAAAGCAGTATTTGCCGAAGGTTGCTTGCGGCATGTCCCGAACTTGAATTTTCCGTTTCCTATACCTCCCGGATCCCGCGCCCCAATGAGGTGAACGGAAAAGATTATCATTTTATTTCCCGTGAAGATTTTCAGCGACGGATTGATCAGGGTGAGTTTGTCGAATGGATAGAGAATTACGGACACTTTTATGGGACGTCCGGCAAGGCGATGCATGAAGTTTTAGGCAAAGGAAAAGATTTATTGCTCGATATCGAGCCGCGTGGCGCAAAAGAAATTAAGAAAAAATTTGAAGACGGCATTTTTGTTTTTGTGCTGCCTCCCTCTTTAGATGAGCTTCTGAATCGGCTGAAAAAGCGAGGACATGAAAGTCCGGAAGCGATAAAAACACGGTTTACGCAAGCCGAGAGTGAATTAAAAGAAGTTTTGTGGTATGATTACACCGTTTTTAACGAAGATCTGGAAACGGCTGCCAAACAGCTGATCGCGATTTACCGCGCAGAGAAATGTAAAACAAACCGTTTACACGGTAAAATAGATCGTTTTTTTAAATCATGTTAATAGAGATGTTCAGGAGGTATCAGATTCATGGCAAGAATTACAGTAGAAGATTCCTTAATGGTGGCCGAAACCCGATTTGGTCTGGTGTCGCTGGCTTCCAAGCGGGCGCGCCAGTTGCTCAAAGGCTCCAAACCGCTCATGGAAAGTAAAAATCGGGAAATTGTTCTGGCGCTAAGAGAAATTGCGGCAGGGCGGGTTGTTTACGCCCATCCTGAATTTTTAAAAGGATCCCAGGAAGATTTTAAACCGATTCCGGATAATACAGAGTTCATTGGCGATGAAGAATATCTCGAGTAGAGAGCCCGCAGATAAGCTGATTTTTGCTTTGGATGCCGCCGGATACGAGGAGGCTTTGTCCTGGATAGAGCTTCTTTCCGGTCATGTGGGCATGTTTAAAGTCGGCAAGGAATTGTTTACATCTGTCGGGCCGAAGATTGTTGAAAGCATTAAACAAAGAGGCAGCCGGGTATTTCTGGATTTGAAATTTCACGATATTCCCAATACGGTGGCCCGCGCCGCTGAAGCCGCCGTCGGGTTGAATGTGGATATGTTCAACATCCATGCGGCGGGTGGCGCGAGGATGATTCGGGAAACCGTCGATGCTGTGGCCGCCTGCGCCGAAAAGCGCGGCATCAAAAGCCCCGTTGTTCTGGCGGTGACGGTGTTGACCAGTTTGAATGACAGCGATCTTGCGGAAATTGGATTCGAAACCACCACGAGTGATTTAGTGCTTCGCCTGGCGAGAATGGCGCAAAAGTCGGGGGCGTCAGGCGTTGTTGCCTCACCCCAGGATATCGTTACACTTCGACGGGACTTGGGAGAAGATTTTGTTATTGTGACGCCCGGTATCCGTAGTGCCGACGAGCCGGTAAAAGATGATCAAAAAAGAACGCTCAGCGCCTTTGAGGCGATTCAAGCAGGCGCCGATTACATTGTTGTGGGGAGGCCCATCCGACAGGCTAAAGATCCCCTCACCGCATGCCGCCGGATCATTCAGGAGATTGCCGACGGTCTGGCTCAGCAAAACAGCATATGACTATTTCCTTTTGTGAATAGAAGGCAAAGCATGGAGGTCGTTTACGGCATCAATCCCATTAAGATTCTTCTCGCCCAAGAGGCTTCTCCTCTGAAAAAAATTATTATTGCTGACGGTCGCGGCGGTTCGTCCGCCAAAGAAATTATGGATGCCGCCCGTCAAAAGAAAATACCGGTGGAACGGAGAGAACGCCAATATCTTGATGAATTGACGGGTGGAACGGATCATCAGGGAATGGTCGGTTTTCGCGATTCATTTGTGTATGCCGAGTTAGACGACTTGTTGAAAAACCGCAATCCTCATTTATCGCAAGATCTTATTTTAATGCTCGACAGCATTCTCGATCCGCAAAATCTGGGATCGATTATCCGCAGCGCTCATTGCCTGGGCGCCAATGGCGTGGTCATTCCGACCGATCGCGCGGCCTCGGTCACGCCGGCGGTGATTAAAGTGTCTGCCGGCAGCGCCGAACAGCTGCCCATTGCCCGTGTGACAAATTTATCCCAGACGATTGATTATTTGAAAGATAAAGGTTTCTGGATTTATGGCGCTGATGCTGAAGGGGGAAAGAGCATCAGAGAACAGAATTTTAGCGGTCCAGTTGTCTTGGTTCTGGGGAGTGAAGCCAAGGGAATACGACCGCTGGTGAAGAAAAAATGCGATTTTTTAGTCACGATTCCGATGGCGGGAAATTTTGACTCCTTCAATGTTGCTGTTGCCGCAGGGATCATTCAGTATGAAATCTTCCTTAAGCGATGGGATAAAAAAACGAATGATCAGGTGTAAAACAGGCCGGAAATCAAAGTGTTTATTTTTAATTTAACTTGTTGAAACGACATGGAAGATAGTTTATGATACATCCGTAAATAAGCTATTCCTTGAAGAGAAGGGTTGTTAGCGATGCCGGTTTTCCTTTGGGCGGGAACAACGAAAAAGAACGAACTCAAAAAAGGCGAGATAGAAGCTGCCGATGAGTTGGCTGCTCGTACGCTTTTGAGACGGCAGGGATTTAAGTCCATCGATGTTCGAAAACAGCCGAAAGATCTGATGGAGTATCTTCCGTTCCTGGCAGGTGGCGTGAAAGAAAAAGACGTTGTGGTTTTCTGCCGGATTTTTTCTACGATGATTAATGCCGGCTTGCCGCTCATTCAATGTCTGGATCTACTGGCTCAGCAGGAGAAAAATAAGGCTTTCGCCAAAATTATCCGGTCTGTTAAGGAAAATATTGAGGGCGGCACCAGCCTGACGGATGCACTGAAAAAATATCCGAAAGTATTTGATGAACTGTTTGTCAACTTAATTGCCGCCGGCGAAGCGGGCGGTATTCTGGATGTTGTTTTAGGGCGTCTTTCCAATTATCTGGAAAAAGCGATGAAGTTGAAAAGAAAAGTCAAAAGCGCCATGACATACCCGATAGCGGTTCTTGTCATTTCTGTTGCAGTCGTTGCTTTGCTTCTGATCAAAGTTATTCCCGTATTTCAGAAAATGTTTGAAGGTATGGGGGGTGAGCTTCCCGGTCCGACGGCGATGATCGTGGCGATGAGCGAGTTTGCCCAGACTTATTGGTGGGTGATCTTTTCTGTGATCGTTGTGCTGGTGATTGCCTTTAATCGATTTTACAAAACAGAGAAAGGCCGCTGGATGATGGATTCGGCCCTGCTCAAAGCGCCGGTTTTCGGACCGGTGTTTAAAAAAGTGGCCGTAGCCAAGTTCTCCCGGACAATGGCGACGATGATGAGCTCCGGCGTGCCGATTTTAGAAGGATTAAATATCGTCAGTAAAACATCGGGCAATGTGGTGGTTGAAAATGCTTTAATGAAAACGCGTCAAAGTATCAGTGAAGGCCAGTCTATTGCTGAGCCGCTGTCTGAAACAGGCATTTTCCCGTCGATGGTTGTCCAAATGATTGCGGTGGGTGAAGCCACCGGTGCTCTGGATTCCATGCTCAATAAAATTGCTGATTTCTATGATGATGAAGTGGATACGGCGGTGGATGCTATGACATCCCTGTTGGAACCGGCGATGATGGTTTTCCTGGGAGGAATTGTCGGTGGGATGATTATCGCCATGTATCTGCCGATCTTCAAGATGGCGTCGGTTGTGGGCTGAAGATGTAAAAGAGGAAAAAATGGTCGGGATGGCGCGATTTGAACGCGCGACTCCTGCGTCCCGAACGCAGTGCCCTACCAAGCTGGGCCACATCCCGACACGGGCAGGGACATTATAAAATTTATCGCGAAATGTCCACATGTTTTTATTGCATATGATATTTAATCCCGCTCAAGCGGGACGAGCGTCAATTCTCTGCAGTGAGCTCGCGATATAATGACGTTCATTTCATGCCTCAACAGCGAGCTCGCGAGGTGGTTGATTTATTTTTAGCAAAGAGAGTATCCGACACGTGATTATTTACGATGTGAAATGTGAGAACGGTCATAAGTTTGAAGGCTGGTTTAAAGACCGCCAGGCCTGGATTGAGCAAAACGCTCAGCGGTTGATCTGCTGTCCCGTTTGTAATAGTTTCAATGTGGAAATAGCGCCTTCTTCCATTACCATCATGGGGAAGGATGCGAAAACGGCGGACAAGAATAACGAGAAAGATATTTCCCCGGGCAAGGCTCTTCAATGGTTGCAGCAGTTTATTGAAAACAACTTTGAAGATGTTGGAAGTAAATTTGCCGAAGTTGCGCTGAAAATACACTATGGTGATGAAGAAAAACGAAATATTAAAGGGACAACGACGTCGCAGGAAGAAGCGAGCTTAAAAGAAGAAGGTATTTCGTTCATAAAAATTCCTCTACCCAAAATGGACAGTTGATCCATTATTTATCCAGAATGACTTTTTGATCCATCAAGAACTCTTTGTCGATAAAAGAATGATTATTTATAAACAGGCCGTATTTTATGATGAATGCTTATAAAAGTATTATTGATCGCATCGGCAACACGCCTCTTGTGGAAATTACGAGACTCAATCCGAATAAAAAGGTGAAAATTTTTGCCAAGCTCGAGTCCGCCAATCCGGGCGGTTCCATTAAAGACCGCACCGCCCTGGTTATGGTTGAAAATGCCGAAAAAAGGGGAGACTTAAATCACAATAAGATTATTTTGGAGGCAACCAGCGGCAATACCGGTATAGGACTGGCCATGATCGCGGCGGCCAAAGGGTATAAGCTTTGTCTCACGATGTCCGAAGCGGCAAGCGAAGAACGCAAAAAAATTCTGCGGGCGATGGGCGCAGAACTGCATTTTACCCCGGCGGCGCTGGGAACCGACGGCGCCATTGAAGTTGCTTATCGGATGCTGCGGGAAAATCCCGACAAGTATTTCGGTACCGATCAATTTAACAACGAAGACAATGTTGCCGCCCACTATCTTGGAACGGCCCAGGAAATCTGGGATCAAACCGCAGGTCAAGTAACCATGGTAATCGCCACTCTCGGCACGACCGGCACCGCGATGGGTCTTTCCAGGAAGCTCAAGGAGTTGAGCGGGCAAATCAAAATTATCGGCGTCGAACCTTATTTGCAGCATAAGATTCAGGGGCTCAAAAATATGCGCGAATCCTACCGCCCGGGGATATTTGATAAGAAGCGACTCGATGAAAAAGTGAACATTTTGGATGAAGACGCTTTTGAGATGTCCCGCAGGCTTGCCCGTGAAGAAGGCATCCTGGCGGGAATGAGTTCCGGCGCGGCCATGTTTGTGGCCGCCGAGAAGGCCTGCAAAATGGAAGAAGGTCTGATCGTGGTCATTTTTCCGGACAGCGGCGAGCGTTATTTAAGCACGGAGTTATTTGCGGTCAAAGAAGAACTGGCCACGGTGAGCTTTTACAATATTTTGAAACGTCAGAAAACACTTTTCCGGCCGCTGAAATCTGAAGAAGTGTTGATACATACCTGCGGTCCGACCGTCCATGACGCGCCCCACCTGGGAAATTACCGGCGTCTGGTGGTGTCTGACTTGCTGTGTCGTTATCTGACGTTCAAAGGATATAAAGTCAAACATGTTCTCGACATCGTTGATTTTACGGATAAGTCGATTAAGGGCTCGGAAAAGGCGGCGATGGATCTGTCGGATTATTCCAATAAATATTTGCAGATTTTTCTGGACGATGCGCGATATTTAAATATTCGTCCGGGCAATGTTTACGTGAAAGCTTCCGAAAATGTTGATGCCATGCTCAAGATTGTCGAGAAATTAGTCGATAAAGGCTATGCATACGAGAAACTGCATTCTGTTTATTTCGATATTTCCAAACTGGCTGATTATGGTCTTCTCTCCAATATTGATCTGGCAAAAACCCGATTAGGTAAATCCATTGATCTCGACGACTATGAAAAAGACAGCCCGGCGGATTTTGCGCTCCTGAAAAGGGCCGGCCTGGGTGAGTTGAAAAGAGGAATTTATCATAAGACGAAGTGGGGCAATATTCGGCCGGGCTGGCATCTGGAATGCGCGGCCATTTCCCAAAAATATCTGGGAACGGCTTACGATATTCATATCAGCGGGGCTGATGAAACTTTTCCCCACTGCGAAAATATCGTCGCGATTAACAAGGCGTTTTCCGGCCATAGCGGTGCAAATTACTGGATCGGCGCTGAGCTGATCCTGGTGGATGGGCGGAAGATGTCACGCTCGCTGAATAATGCGGTAACGATCGCCAATTTGAAGCAAAATGGTTACAGCGGCAGGGATATCCGGTTTTTTCTGCTGGGGATGAATTACCGCAAACCGATCGGTTATTCGGAGAAGGCCTTGCAGATGGCGAGAAACACCATTAAAAAAATGGATACTTTTATTTACAGGCTTCACGCAATTGAGGGTGATGCTCAAAATTTTGCTGATGTCGATCAACTGATTTACGATCTTCATCATGGTTTTGAGAAAGCCCTGGACGACGATATAAATATATCCGGTGCTCTGGCGGCGCTTTTTGATTTTATTGGTAAAGTCAACGCGCCTTTGACTGAGGGAAACATCAGCAGGTCGGATGCCCTGAAAATTGTCAAAGCACTTGAAAAAATAAATGAAATACTTGGAATAATGGATTTTGGACAGCAAACACTCCATCTCGATATTACAGAACTTATTCAAAAAAGAGAAGCGGCCAGAAAAGCAGGCCTTTGGCAGGAAGCGGATGTGTTGAGAAACCAATTGGCAGGGGCAGGCGTTGAAGTTTTAGATGGTCAGCAAGGGACAATCTGGCGTTTTAAATAGAGATAAACTCATGGAGAGATTAAGAAAATCTATCATAGCCGGCTCCTGGTATCCCGAAGATCCTTCCATTTTGAGGGGTGATATAGCCAGATATATCCAAAATGTGCCTGATAGGGAGCTTACAAGCGATGTTGTCGGTTTAATTGTGCCTCACGCCGGTTATATGTATTCCGGTCAGGTGGCGGCACAGGCCTATAAGCTGATTCAAAGTAAAAAATATGATGCAGTTATTCTCATCGGGCCAAGTCACAGGGTTGCTTTCGGAGGTGTATCCATATACAGTCAAGGGGCTTATGAAACACCCCTGGGCGTGATCCCTGTCGATGAAAATATCGCCTGTGAAATGAAACGTCTCAGCAGCATCATTATCGATCTCCCCGCCGCTCACGCGCAGGAACATTCCCTGGAGATTCAACTTCCCTTCTTGCAGGTTGCTCTGGGGGATTTTCCCTTTATTCCGTTAGTGATGGGGGATCAGAACGTTGCAACCTGTCGGGAACTTGCTGATGTTATCTATCAGGTGGCTAAAGATCGCCATGTATTAATTGTCGCAAGCAGTGATCTGTCTCATTTTCATGATTATAAAAAGGCAAAAGAGCTGGATGGGATTGTGCTCAGGCATATTCAAGATATCGATGCTGAAGGACTTTTAGACAGTTTGGCTCATGATAAAACCGAGGCCTGCGGCGGTGGACCAATGGCGGTGACCATGTTGGCCGCACACAAACTGGGCGCCCATCATTCGCTGCTGCTGAAATATGCAAATTCCGGGGATGTAACGGGCGATAAAAGTTCAGTGGTGGGGTACACATCAGCCGTTTATTATCGATAAAAAACAGAGGATAAAATGGGATTAACTGATCAGGAAAAAAAGACGCTTCTGGACATAGCCAAAAGAGCGATTATTGCGAAGGCCGGCAATAGAGAATTGCCTAAATTAACAATGGATTTTCCGATACTTCAGGAAAAAAGAGGCGCTTTTGTCACCTTAAAGAAACGGGGCCACTTGCGTGGTTGCATCGGCTATATCAAGGCGGT
>JANYAF010000049.1 GCA_025355175.1 Deltaproteobacteria bacterium
CGTTGATATTACGGGCGGCAAATCGGATGTCGGCATTTTTTCCCAATCACAAACGCTTGATGAAGTGATTCCGAAAATTAACGATTTTTCGCAACGAATAGTCCAGTATATTATTGGAGCAACACCGCAAGCTCTGCCTGCAGCCTCTGTCACACCCGCGGTCGTTCCACCTACCGTTCCCGGAGCATCACGTGAAGCGCAAATCATTGCGGGAATGAAGACAGGCGGCAAAAAAGGAACCCTGACCTCCATGATCAATACTGAATTCATCAACGCTGCCGATCCTCTCACCCGCAAAGGTTTCTGGATGAGCCAGCAATTCAAATCGGAATTTAAGGGAATGGATGTCGGAGACGTCAACAAGGACGGCTTAAATGAGGTCGTTGTTATTGATGCCCACAATGTTTATATCTATCAAAAAACAAAGGATAATTTAAAATTACTCAAGCAAATAAAAGGTCAATCATATAATAATTACATATCGGTGGATGTAGCGGACATCAACAAGGACGGCACCCCTGAAATTATTATTACCTCGCTGAACGATAAACTATTGACTTCCTTTGTCCTTCAATTCAAAGACGGCGACTACAAGATCATCGCTTCCGATATCCGGTATTTTCTGCGCGTGATTAATACGCCGTCGGGCGCTCCAATGCTTCTGGGACAGACTTATGGAATGGACAAGGTATTTGACACGCAGATTTATGAAATTGTCTGGCAAGACGGAAAATATGTTTCCGGTGATAAAATGAAAATACCCATGGGATTGTCTATTTACGGTTTGACCATCGATACGCTGGGTGCGGGTACCAGCGAAAAGATTATCGCCCTTGATGAACTGGACTATTTATGCATTATCTCACCAACAAACAAACAGATGAGCCGGATTTTATCTTTTGGTTTTTCACCCGACGAGCTGATCTGGAGAAGCGATACAGCCTATGGCGGCAGCAATAATTATATCGCTAACATTGACAACCTTGACAAGCAGAAATCCAGCGACACCACTCCGGCAGAGAGCGCATTTGCCAATATGCGTATTCTGTCGTTTGACACCAACAAAGACGGCAAAAAGGAGCTTATTATTGTCAAAAACATTTCCTCTGTTGGCCGTATCTTTAAAAACCTGAAACTTTTCTCATCCAGTGAAATATACAACCTGGAGTGGGATGGTCTTGGCATGTCGGAAAATTGGCGGACCAAAAAGATTAACGGCTATGTCGCTGACTACTGTTTTAAAGACATAGATAACGACGGCAAACCGGAACTTGTTCTGGCCTTGGTTCAATCCGTCGGAGCATCGATCAGCGAACGAAGTGTCATTGTTGTCTATAAGTTGGAGACGCCTCAATAGTTATTGACAAACGCTCTACTCTTAGATATAGCGTCCGGGCGACTGCGTAAACCACAAGATGGCAAATGTCGCGTGGAAACCAATTAAAGGTTTTAGAAATATAAAATAATCCCTCAAAGGCGGTGTAGCTCAGCTGGTTAGAGCATACGGCTCATATCCGTAGTGTCCCCTGTTCAAATCAGGGCACCGCCACCAACTTACCGACCCCGCCCCTTTCAGGCGGGGCTTTTCGCAAAGAATCTCATGATTGCCAGATCAAAAAACAATTCGACCTTTCTGCCCCGGTCTTTCCTTAAAAACCGGCACCTTCAGTCCATGTTGGCTTCCGCACGTTTGTTAATACCCCCTCATCGCCCCCTTCTGAAACATTCGCAAGAATTAATTATCGACACGCCGGAAGGATCGAAATTGCTGGCCTATTTTTCGCATCATCCCCATTCTAGGGGACTGATGATCATTCTACATGGATGGGAGGGCTCCTCCTCGTCGGCCTATGTGTTGGCCGCAGGTTCCTACTTTTATGACAGGGAATTCTCTGTTTGCCGTTTAAATTTAAGAGATCATGGCGACTCACATCATCTTAATGAAGGCCTCTTCCACGGTGCTTTGCTTCAAGAAACGTTTGATGCAGTCAGCGCCCTTGCACAGTATTCCCGGAATTTGCCCGCCTATTTACTGGGGTTTTCTCTGGGCGCCAACTTCGCCCTGCGTATCGCGATAAAACATTCCCAAACGCCGATCAAGAATTTGCAACAGGTGTTCGCCGTCAGTCCTCCTCTGGATCCTTATAAGACAACACTGGCTATTGATAACGGCCTTGCTTTCTATCGAAAATACTTCCTGAAAAAATGGAGGCGCTCGCTGAAAAAAAAGCAACAGCTTTTTCCACATAAATATAATTTCACTGAAATGCTGCACGCCAGAACCTGCTTAGAGCTGACCTCGGACATGATGACATATTTTCCGGAATTTTCTTCCTATCGGGATTATTTCAAGTTATATACGCTGAATAAAAATT
>JANYAF010000058.1 GCA_025355175.1 Deltaproteobacteria bacterium
TCAGCATCCAAAAGCTCATAATCGTCGCCTGAGTCAACATTATGCACAAAGCAGTGTGCATTTTTACCTCGTTGGTCATCTCCGCCAAAAGGGGCTTGGTATCCGTCATTATCAGTGTCACTGGAATAGTCGGCGTTTTGCCAGTCAAAACCATAATGGGCGGCAACGGCAGTGATCTTTTGCGCTCTTTTTAATGCGGGGAGCGAGCGGGGAATATTGCCGAAGAGATTGTCTTCGAGAGCCTCGCCGCCTCGTTCCTGCTTTTTGATTTCCTGCCAGTTATCTTTTACGTCCCGGACGGAATTGACTTTTACGTCGCCAAAAACATGCGGATGCCGTCGGATCATTTTTTCTTTGATGCCCGTCATCACCTCCACCAGCGAAAACTCTCCGGACTCGGATGCAATTTCAGCGATAAATAAGATCTGGAACAGCAGATCACCCAGCTCTTCCTGAATGTGCCGCGGATTGTTTTCGGCCAGCGCATCGAGAACTTCATAGGACTCGTCCAGTAGATATTTGCCGACATCCTGTTTTGTCTGCTTTTGGTCCCAGGGGCAGCCGTCCGGCGCGCGCAGTTTTTTAATGAGCGCGATCAGTTCCTGCAATTTCTTTTGGGCGTTGTTCATGATGATTATCGGAGAGGCCACTCACCGCGTGCTTGCAGAACTTCCTTGAAAGCGCTCAGCGCCTCATTGACCGCGGGCATGCCGGCATACGTCGCTGTCTGAAAAATAATTTCGACAAGCTTTCGGGGATCGCAGCCGACGTTTAGCGCGGCGTTGGCGTGGACTTTCAGTTCGTCTCTGGCCTTGAGCGCCGCCAGCATGGCGCAGGCCGCCATCTGGCGCTCCTGAATCGTCAAAACGTCGCGCGAGTATAAATTGCCGGTGATAAAGCGGGAAAAATCATTGGCCAATTTCGGATCGAACTCATGCCATAACGAATAGGGGCGATCCAGTTTCGCGCCGCCGGCGAAGAGCTTTTCCGCCGTTTTTTGTGTTCTTTCTTTGATCTGTTGATCGTCCATTTTGCTCCCCGGTGTTATTTTACGATAAAGACGTCTCGCTGTCTGTCCTGAAAATAAATATGATTGTATTGCGAACTGTTGACCCGGTCGAAAAATATTTCGCCGTTTTTACGGCATTCCGGGCAGCAGGAATTGGGCAGGATCACCGCGTAGATCTTCTTGCCCGTATCGGCGGATGATTCGATCGTGACCAGACCACCGCAATCGTTGCAGACGCGGACGGTTTCGATTTGTTTTTCCGTGATATCATCCGTGTCGTAATAGATATTCTTTTCACGGCGGATATACGCGGCGGATCCGGTGATCTGTTTTTTCAGGTTCTTCTTTTTCTTCCACAGCGTCATCACATCCTTCACTTCGTTTTCAATCAGCCTCGTTACTTCCGGAGATTGACGGATGCGCTGGGCATCGTAATCCGGTTCCCGCACCTGGCTATAGTCCAGCCCGGCCATGGCTAGAATAATGCCGACGTTCACATAGGGCAGCGCTTTTTCGATGGAATATCCGCCTTCCAGCACGGCAATGTCGGGCGCGAGTTTTTCATTCAAAAGCGCGTATCCCTGTGCGCTGAAATTCATATTCGTGATCGGGTCACTGTAATGGTTGTCCTGTCCCGCCGAATTGATGATGATTTCCGGTTTAAAATCGTCCAGTATCGGGAGAATGACATGGTCGAGCGCGAAGAGGAAACCTTCATCTGACGTGCGGGGTGGCAGGGGAATGTTAATGGTCGCGCCCAGCGCATTGGGACCGCCGAAGTCATCGATGAAACCTGTTCCCGGATAAAGCGTTCGTCCATCCTGGTGCATGGAAATGCACAGGACATCCGGATCGTTCCAGTAAATATCCTGGGTGCCGTCGCCGTGATGACAATCCGTATCGACAACGGCAATTCTCTTAATGCCGAATTTATGCCGGATATATTCAATCATCACGGCTTCAATATTAATATTGCAGAAGCCGCGCGCACCGTGGGCGACGAGCATGGAGTGATGGCCGGGCGGACGCACCAGAGCAAAGGCATTGTCCACCTCGCCTGTCAGAACTTTTTGTGCGGCGGTGATCGCGCCTCCGGCCGAAATAAGATGGGAATTCGTTGTCAGGTTTTGCGGATTTGGAACGCAAATATGGCAGCGGTTGATATCGGCGTAGGTGGCGATGCCCGGTTTGTATTCCACAATATTGGGAAAATCCAGCAGGCCTTCTTCAAAAACCTGATCCTGAGTATAGAGCAGCCTCTCTTCACGCTCCGGGTGGTTGGCGGATATAGCCCAGTCAAATGCCGGAAAGAATATGAGGCCTGTCTTTTTTTCTTTTTTAGACATGATTTGACCTCGCTTGGCCTGCAGAAATTAATCCGGGTTTTATCTGAACTTTAACACGGATATTTTTCCCCGTTGTGTAAAAATCCCGAATCATATTGAACTCCTGCGATTCCGTTATCTCCATAATGATATCATCATGTTTGGCTCCCATCCGGACGGCTTTTTCCCGAAGAGTCTTTTTGCCGACTTCGATAGCGTTTTCCAGAGAAAAATTGTGGGGAATGTTTTGAACATGCCCCTCTTCGCTGATGATGAGTTCTCTTTTTTCAGTGTCGGCGAGGATGGTTATTTCAGCGGTTGTTCTGGCGAGGGCTACGCCGAGAGCATTGGATACTTCCGAATGATCAGGGATGCAATAAGGATAACCCAGGTTTTCCGCTACGAGGGGGGCAATGGCGGCGGGACCTCCCACAACATAGAGCATTTTAGGTTGAATAACTTTTCCTTCCAGGAGTTCATAGATGGTGTAAACTGGTTTATTGTTGATCTCGGCCAGGATCTGCCGGACGTTGTCGGAAATCATCGCGGCTGTTTTTTCAACAATGGCATGCGCCGTATCCTGAATACTTCTGTGAAGTTTTTCGGCGACCAACGCGATGGCGCCTTCAGCTTTTTGTTTGTCGCCGAAAGCAATGATATCCTGCACGATCATGGCATCCGTGGGGGTAGGGAATGGCCCGCCCAATGCTGCGGCCGGTCCTTCCCTTTTCGGTCCGATAAAAATATTTCCGTTTTCAACGCCTACGACACTGTCGCCGCCAACGCCGATTGATTTGGTATAAAGACCACGAATAAGCGTTTTACGCCCGTCAATGGACACACCGGATGGTTCCAGAAGAGGAACACCATCGGCAAAGATGGAGATGTCCGTCGTGGTGCCGCCGATGTCCAGGGCAACGGCGTCTTCTTTGATGCAGGTTGTTGCCAGAATCCCCATGATGCTTGCCGCCGGGCCGGAGTGAATCGTCTGCACGGGGCAGTCCAATGATTTATCAATCAGGATGGTTCCTCCATCCGCTTTTAAAATATAGACGGGAATACTCGGACCGATCTTTGCGACAAAATTTTGAACATCCTGCACAAATCCCCGATAAATGTCATGAATGGCCGCATTGAGATACGTTGTAGCGATGCGGCGCGGGAAATTCAATTGTCCGGACAGCGTATGGCCTAAAGAAATATTTCTGGAAGGATTCTGCAGCAGTTCGGCTGTATCCAGTTCCTGCTGTGGATTACGGCTGGAAAATTTGCCGACAATTCCGATATGCTGAATTTGACTTGCGGAAATTTCGTTGCTGATATCTTCAATTTCCCGGTTGTTCACCTTTTTAACGGGGATGCCGCGATGATTGACGCCTTCAACTTGTTTGATGCGAAATCCTGCATTGAACTCGGCGAGGTATGAGTTGATCGAGGTTTGATACTTTGGAAATGCCTGATCGCGGTGTTTATCGAGTGCCGTTCGTTTCGACACTTTCTCAGTCTCAAGCAACACTTTCTTCTTCTTTATAGTGAGATAGTCGGCGCAGAGAGCGCCAATCTCAGGCGTGAATCGTTCTCGGATCATTTTCAATCGTTCGAGTGAGAGTTCTT
>JANYAF010000146.1 GCA_025355175.1 Deltaproteobacteria bacterium
GAAGCAAGCTTCGGGGAATATGACCCGGAGAGATTAAAATTGAAAGGATCTAGATATGAAAAAAAATGTTTTGATATTTGTTGCCAGTTTTCTTTTTCTGGCTGTATGGACAACGGCAATGGCCGAAACGTCTGTTCCCGATAAACGCTCGACAGGAATTGTGAACTGGGGGAATGGCAAGGCCTATTTCTTCAAAGGCAGCCGGTATATCCGCTATGATATGGCCACAGATAAAGCTGATCCCGGTTATCCAAAGCCAATCAATGCCGAAACCTGGCCGGAGATTATCTGGACGGATGGTATCGACGCAGTTGTGAACTGGGGAAATGGCAAGGCCTATTTTTTTAAAGGCGGTCAATATATCCGCTATGACATAAAAGCCGACAGGGTTGATCCCGGTTATCCAAAACCAATCAATGCCGAAACATGGCCGGGGATTATCTGGACGGATGGTATCGACACAGTTGTGAACTGGGGAAACGGCAAGGCCTATTTCTTTAAAGGCGGTCAATATATCCGCTATGACATAAAAGCCGACAGGGTTGATCCCGGTTATCCGAAAACCATTGACAACAGCACCTGGCCTGGCATTATTTGGTAGGGGAAGCAGCCAGGTTACCAGACAAAAAGTCAATGAAGCTATAACAGTCAATCCGGCCGCACTACACTCCGGCTGGATTGACTGTTATATCAATACAAATGAATCAAGATATGGTATAATATCTTATGAATTTAGATAGAACTAAAACCCTATTAAAAAAGCAAACCAAACAAGATGACTGCTTTGTTAATGCCTCTTTTCAGGAGAGAATATCTTTTGTTTGGGACTTGACATCTGAACTGTGGTCTCTTAAAGGCGATAGAGATGCTGAACGAAGATTACAAAGACATGTTACAAATCTTATTAGGCAATGAAGTCAAATTTCTCATTGTTGGTGCGTATGCCCTTGCTGCGTATGGATACCCAAGGGCAACCGGTGATTTTGATCTATGGGTACAAGCGACCGCTGAGAATTCTAAAAAAATCTTATCTTCCCTTACCTCCTTCGGCACATCGACGTCAGGGTTAACAGAAAAAACTTTCATGGAAAAAGGCGTAATCTTTCAAATCGGTGTCGCTCCTCGCAGGATAGACCTGATAACCCATATTGATGGCGTTGACTTTAACGATGCCTATCCTTCCAGAAAAACAATTGTCATGGAAGGATTAAATCTTCCTTTTATTTCAAAAGAAAACCTTATAAAAAATAAAAAATCAACTGGGAGAGATAAAGATCGCGTTGACGTAAAGCACCTTGAAGAAAACGGAGATGTATAACAAGGTCAATCCCACCAAGCGCTCTGCTCCGGCCGATTTTTTCGTTATCCACCAAGCGGCCATTTATTGCATTTCGCCTTCGTCTTTGCCCTCCGGATGCACCGGACTGAAGTTCTGCACAAAGCGCTCTGCCTCTCACCTTGAACTGTGACCTGATTCCATTCCCTACCCCAGTTCAAACTGTTTCATCTTCCGGTAAAGTGTTGCGCGGGAGATGTTCAGTTTTTCAGCGATGTGATTTTTGCGGATCTTCTGATTCAGCATTCTGGAAATCATCAGACGCTCGGCCTCCTGTGGCGCGACAGGGTCTTCCCGAATTTCTGCGGTCTGACCGGGTCGCCGGATATGATCGGGGATGAGGTCAATGGTCAACTCCGACGTCTTGAGAAAATTGATCATCCGTTCGATGGCGTTTTGCAACTCCCGGACATTACCGGGCCAGGAGTAGTTCATAAAGCTCTCAATCACTTTCTTATCCACGCGCGCGATTCTCTTTTTCATCGTGCTGGCGTAACGTTTGATGAAATAGTCCGCCAGAAGCGGAATGTCATCAAGCCTGTCTTTGAGCGGAACCATTTCAATGGCAAAGACATTGGCACGGTAATAGAGGTCTTCACGGAAATTCCCCTTGCGGACTTCTTCCCGAAGATCCTTGTTGGTGGCGGCAATGATGCGCACATCCACCGGCCGGACACGGGTGCCGCCGATGCGCAAAACGGACTTGTCCTCGATCACCCGCAAGAGCGCAGTCTGCAGTTCCAGAGGCGTTTCAGCGATTTCATCGAGAAAAAGCGTTCCGCCGTCGGCCAGTTCAAATTTACCCTGATTGCCGCCCCGGCGCGAACCGGTAAATGCTCCTTCCTCGTGGCCGAAAAGTTCACTGGCGATCAGATCCCGGGGGATGGCGCCGCAGTTGATGGCGACGTAGGGGCCGTTGCGGCGGTCACTCAAGTTATGAATAGCCTGGGCAAAGATGTCCTTGCCCGTCCCGCTCTTTCCTAAAAGCAGCACATTGGAGCTGCTCTGGGAAACCATCTTGGCCTGATCCACCGTCATCAGGAACCGGGAATTCTGACCGTAAATATCTTCAAAACGGAGATTGGCATTGGCGCCCATCATTTTGGCGACCATGGACTTTGCCCGTTGAATCTCATTGAGGATGATAATCTTGCCGATAACGTTTTGGTCGGGAGATAGAATCGGGTTGCAGGTGAGCGTGTAGTCGCCCGAAATGTTTTTGGAAAAGATCCGGACTTCCGTATCCGTGATAATCTCGTTGTTTTCAATCAGCGTGAAAAACTGCGCGTTTTCATGATTGAAGATGTCGCGGATTCGCCGCCCTTCAACCTTTGTGGTGTTGAGGCCGACTATTTTACGCGCGTTTTCATTGATCAGCGTGACACGGCTTGCGGAATCCACCGCAATGAGCGCCTCCTGAATTGAAGAAATCACCGTTTGCTGATAGCTTGCGGCTATCCGGCTTTCGGCCAGCGCCTTGCGCATCCGCAATTCGTTTTCAATGGCGCCTGCCGCCGCCACGGCCATGCCCAAGGTATGCGGATTGGCGCGGTAGTAGCGCCCGAAAAGCACAATGCCTCCGAGCAGGTCTCCCTCGGGACCGAAAATCGGGGAACTGGACCCCGTTGCTCCATGATAAATCCGTACATAGTGCTGCGCACCGAAAACCTGCATAGGCCTCTCATATGTCAAAACGGCGCTGACGGCATTGTTGCCCGCGTTCTTCATGTCCCAGCACGCACCGACAAATCCTCTGGATGCGCGAACCAGCTTGTCTTCTTCCGGATCGCCCAGAATTTCCAGCACAAACCCCCTGGGGTCAAACAAGCTGACCATGAAGCCCGAACCTTCCAGAAACCTATAGAGATTTGCCATAAAGGGACGACTGACATCGATGAATTCCTTATTCTTCGTAAGCAGCGTTTCAAGGGTTCCCCCGGTCAGTATCTCATTATTCGGCTTGCCGAGTGGATCGACGCCAAGCTGGGCACAGCGCGCCCAGGAATCGAAAACCTCTTGCGGAATAATGGATGGGGTAATTTTGGGATCGCCTGAAATAAATTTTCTCCACTCCAGCAAAGTCTGCTGGTAATATCGCTCATTATAATCGGCACCCATCAGATTGATGTCTCTAAGCAGCCGCTTTTTTTTCGACTTGAACTCGTCAGTCATTCTATCTCCTCGCTATTGCAGCAAGCATAAAATATTGTCTCACAAATGCATCAATACCGTCTCATTGAGACGTCAATGAATCATTTATTGATACAAAAATCCAGCAGAAAATAAAATATCAAAATAAATCAACAACATAAATACATTCAACAATTGGCATGATGAATGCTAATACCAGAGAAGAAACATCGACTTCCTGCTGATGCTGAAATCTTTTAGTCACCGGCCGTCACCGGCTATATCCGCAGGAAGCCGTCAACACTTTGCTCTTTTAAACATCGTTCAAGAAGGAGGAATACCACATTGCAAGCAAGACCCTGGCAGAAAAATTATGATTATAACGTCCCCACCTCGATTCGCTTTCCGAAATTTCCCGTGCAGAATTTCCTGCATCTCGCGGCGTCACAATTCCCTTTTAAAGCAGTCACTGATTTCTACGGATCGGAAATGACTTTCTCGCAACTGCGGACACAAATGCTGCGCATGGCCAACGCGCTTACGCAAATGGGCGTAAAAAAAGGCGACCGCATCGGGATTGCGCTTCCTAATTGTCCTCAGTATATCATCGCCTACTACGCCATCCTGTCGGCAGGCGCCATCGTTGTGAATATGAATCCCATGTACACGCATGATGAACTCAAATTCATGCTGGAAAACACGGCAGTCAAAGTGCTGGTAACCTTCGACGGTGCTCTGCCTACCATGCGTCCCCTGGCCAAAGAATTGGATATCGTCCTGATCGTAACACGGGTGACGGATTACATCACCGGACTGGGCGTCAGCACGGCTAAAGGACTGGAACTGGAAGAGGGTTGGCATCATTTTTCGGAACTGATCGAAGGCTGTTCCAACACCCAGATCCCCCGCATCGACTTCACCCCGTCTGATGCCGCCCTCATTCAGTTTACCGGCGGTACGACCGGCCTACCCAAAGGCGCGCTTCTAAGCCACGGCAATGTCGTGGCCGCATCACTCCAATGCTCCATGTGGGGCAACTCGATTACAGCCTTTACGTCTTATGAAAAGCGCAATGTCCTCAGCATCATTCCCTACTTTCATATTTACGGCAATACCTGCGCCATGAACTGGGGCATGCTTAACGCGGCCACGCAGGTGATGATGCCCCGTTTCGATATTGATGAAGTTCTGGGCACCATCAAACGCGTCGACCAGATCACCTACTTCCCGGCGGTTCCCACGATGATCACAGCGATTGTCAACCACCCCAAAGCAGCAGAAATGAACCTCGACCAGCGGTTCCGTTTCTTTAATACCGGCGGCGCACCCATGCCCCTGGAGCTCATCCAGAAAGTGAAAGACCTCGGCATTTTCTTCGGTGAGGGCTGGGGTATGAGCGAGACCGCGTCGCTGGGCATCAGCAATCCGATTCTGGCCTGCCGCACCGGCGCCATCGGCGTTCCCCTGATGGAAAACGATGTCCGTCTTGTTGACATTGAAGATGGTGTTGAAGATGTTAAACCGGGCGATCCGGGCGAAATTCTCATCAAAGGCCCTTCCGTCATGCAGGGCTACTGGAATAATCCGGAAGAAACAAAAATTCAGCTCACCGACGGCTGGCTGCATACCGGCGATGTGGGGCAAGCCGACGAAGACGGCTATATTTACATCGTGGATCGCAAGAAGGATATGATCATCGCCGGCGGCTTCAACATTTATCCGCGCGAAGTGGACGAAGTGCTTTATCAGCATCCCAAAATCGCCGAGGCGGTGACCGTGGGTGTGCCCGATGAATACCGGGGTGAAACCGTGAAAGCCTTTGTTGTTCTTAAGCCGGGCGCAACAGCCACGGATAAGGAGATTTCTGAATTCTGCCGCACCAAGCTTGCCGCCTACAAGGTTCCCAAGCTGGTAGAATTCCGGGAGAGCATTCCGAAATCAGCCGTAGGCAAGATTTTGCGCAAGATTCTTCGCGAGGAGGAGATTACCAAACTTAAAAAATAATATCCATGAAGACGCTGCTTTCCAAATTCTTTTTTGATTTACATCATGGTGAAAGAAGAGGAGCGGCCCGTGAGACAAACTATTGAAATAGACAGCTCGGTACAATGAGCTGCCACAAATCCCCTTTTTCCCTGCCAACGAGGGGGAGGGTCTCAGAGACATAAGGTATGTCCAACATGCCTTCCCTGTACCCTCTCCCTCACCCTCCTGAAGCACTGTGGTTATCTTCCGTTTATTCACGTCTCCGATTCTTTTTTCATTTGCATTGTTCATTTAAAAATGTGTAAGTTATTGCACAAATGAATAGAGCAGTTTTCAGAGCCTCATGCGGCAGGCGAAACAGAGCCAAACGCTACTCGTCATTCTGTCAATAACCTGCCAGGCGCTGTGCCTGTTTTATATGACTAAAAAAATAAGGAGAATCATCATGAGCCACAAAAAGAGAAATGTTTTTAGAAGGACCGTGAGCGTGTTTTGTTTTATATGTGTCTGCCTTTTGTTTGGATCATCCCTGGCGTTTGCCGCCACAGAGCCATCAACGCCAGCCGCATCTTCAAAGGCCACGGTCGTGAAGGCGGGAATCCCTGCAACATCTGACATGGATGTATTAACGGCTATCTTTACGCGACGCAGTATCCGCAAATACTCAGACAAGCCGGTTTCCGACGCAACAATCAAACTCCTTCTTCAGGCGGCCATGTCGGCGCCATCGGCAAAAAACACCCAGTCCTGGGAGTTCATCGTCATCCGGAATAAAAAAACCCTTGAACAGATTCCCAGCTTTCATCCGTTTTCCAAGCATGTCCCCGGCGCTCAGGTTGCGATTGTGGTCTGCGGCAACACAAAATTAGAAGCGGCGCCGGGTCACTGGATTCCCGATGGATCCAATGCATCCATGAGCATATTGCTGGCGGCTCATTCCCTGGGCCTGGGCGGGGTATGGACAACCTTCTATCCTTATGCGGAGAGAACAGCGGGCATTCGGAAGCTGCTCAACCTGCCGGATCACATCATGCCTCTCAACATCATTCCCCTGGGTTACCCTGTAGAGAAAGGCACGTATCAGGATCGATTCAACCCGGCTAAGATTCATAACGAAACCTGGTAAGCGGAATATAGCTTGCCTTCCCGCTGTCGGATCGTATGGGAAGGCAAGCAAAAGATATGTAAAAAATCCGCCATGCCTGGTTGTTGAATATTATTTGACCCTTCTGCCTTTTCAGTGTAGGGAGATTCGCAATGATCCGAAAAAAGAGGGGCTGTTGAACTTACAGTTTCCGTAATTCTTCGGGGTAGACAAACAACACCCTATACAGAAGGAGACAACTCATGAGTAACGCTTGTGGACCTAAAATAACGAACATCAAAATTAATCCTGATAACCTTTACAAGGAAGAGTCCTTCACGGACCTGACATATGCCACAATCCGGCGCCTCACGCCCGTCAAGATTGACGGCTCGATTGATGAGAACCGGGAGCCCGTGTTTGCCGGAATGGCCCAGTTGATGTCCCCCAACGGACCGATCCCGGTTCAGTGCGTTATTGAGGGCGCCACAACGCTCAGCGAGGCAGTGGCTAAATTACCCGATGCCATTGAAAAATCGGTTCAGACGATGATTGCCGAGGCCGAGGAAATGCAACGGAAGGAATCGTCCCGAATCGTTATCCCCGGCCAATAAGCATGAGGTTTGACTATGATTGAAAACACGATCGCAGCGTGGCATAAATTGATTGAAGCGAGGGATGCAGACGGATTGGACAATATCCTTGCTGAAAATGTGGTCTTCCATTCCCCGGTAGTGCATACACCGCAGGCGGGTAAGCCGATCACCACATTATACCTGACGGCGGCGCTGCACGTCCTCAACAACAACACATTTAAATATCTGCGGGAAGTCATTTCCGGCAACCATGCCGTGTTGGAGTTTCAGACTGTGATTGACGGAATCACCATCAACGGCGTGGACATGATCACCTGGGGCGAAGACGGCCGAATCACCGACTTTAAGGTCATGCTCCGCCCGTTAAAAGCCGTCAACCTGGTCCATAAAATGATGGGCGACATGCTGCAAAGAATAACCTGATGCTTCCCGAGGCATTACTTCTCTTTAATCTGCATCAGAAATTGCAAAACCACACCGTAGCGGCAGTTGCTCTGCTTTTAAGAGAAGTAACGCGCCAACCTGATTTCAGATTGGCGCGTTAAATTCCACGATAGCACTTGTTATATTATTTTTTGCTTTTGGTTATTGCCTCGTCCCGCAGAATTTTCCGTAAAATCTTGCCGACCGCCGATTTCGGCAGCTCCGTGCGAAATTCTATCAGCTTCGGGACTTTATAAGGGGCCAGCTTTGTTTTGCAGAAATCGATGATTTCTTTATCCGTAGCCGTTTCACCCGGTTTGAGAACAATGAAGGCCTTGACGGTTTCTCCCCGATAAGCATCGGGAACGCCTGCGGATACGGCTTCAGCGATTTTGGGGTGCTGATAGAGCACTTCATCCACTTCCCGCGGATAGATATTAAATCCCCCGGCGATAATCATATCCTTTTTACGATCAACGATATAGAAATAACCTTCCTCGTCCATCTGACCAATATCACCCGTGCTCAGCCAGCCGTCCTTAAGTTGATTTGCAGTCTCTTCCGGGTTATTCCAGTAGCCCTGCATGATGGAGGGGCCTTTGATCAGAATTTCCCCCGGTTCTCCCGGCTTAACATCAACCAGTCCGGTTTCAATATCCACCAGACGGACTTCGTTATCGGGACCCGGCGTGCCAATGGAACCGACCTTGTGCCGGAGAATCGGGCTGGAGATGCCTGAAGACACCGTCTCGCTCATGCCCCATCCCTCGCTAAAGAAAATGCCCATGTCTCTTACTTTTTGAATAAGTTCCACGGGCATGGGGGCGCCTCCGGAAGAAATCAAGCCAATGCATGCGCCCAGATCCAGTTGTGCCGTCTTAGGATGACTGAGAATGGCCGTGATCATAGTGGGCACAGCCGGGAAATAGCTGATATTCTTAAACTTGGCGATAGTGCCAAGAAATTCCTCCAGCTCAAATCTCGGGAAGAGAATCTGTGTGGCGGCGTTGAACATCGACCAGTTCAGACAACACGTATTACCGTAGCTGTGAAAGTAGGGAATTACGCTGATGACGGATCGCCCGGCAACCGGCATATAGGCCGTTATGAAGGTACCCCAAATGGAGCCCTGAAACACTGACGCTATCAGATTACTGTGTGAAAGCATTGCCCCTTTGGGGAGGCCTGTCGTGCCACCCGTAAACTGGATCACGGCAATATCTGAAGATTTGAAATCAATTTTAGGTACACTTTCATCCGTGCAACTTTCCAAAAGTTCGGAATAATGATGCCAAGCCGAGTCCAGCTTAAGACTCTGGGCCGTGCTGAGAGGCATTCCATTGATATAGTCGGTAACTGAGGTGATGATGACGTTTTTCAGCTTCAAGGCTGTCGAAAGCTTCCGCATCACTCCCAGAGCGCCGTCAAAGGTGACAAGCGTTTCTACGCCCGCATTTTCCATCATGAATTTAAGTTCATCGAAGGTATACATCGGGTTGATGTTCACGACGATGGCTCCGGCGGATAATACACCATAATAGGCAATCACATATTGGGGGCAGTTGGGAAGAGCGAGAGCGACACGATCTCCTTTTTTAACGCCAAGTTTGATCAAGGCGTTAGCCATCCTTAACATCTGGGCACGAATCTGCCGGAAAGTCAGTTCGGAACCATAAAAGCTTGTCGACGCCTTGTGCGGCAATGTGGCAGCGGCAACATGTACCAGTTGCTGTATCGGAATTTGAGGATAATGAATGGTTTCGGGAACACTGGGATCATAGTATTTCAGCCATGGTTTTTTTTCCAACATAATATTGTCTCCTTATTAAAAATTTTTTAAAAAACATCATTCTCTGCCGTTAAGACTTATCTTGGTTTATTCTTTCTTTCCCGGATCATTTCGATAAAAGCATCAATCCGTGTCTCAACCTGGCTTTCCGAAAAACTACGTTCATCGACCATGTCAGCCTCGATCATAAGGGATGGAATGCCTCTTTCCCGCTCTACAATCTTTTGAATATCGTATTGCCCGAAGGAGTAGGGCTTGCAACTACGATTGGAATGCATGACAATAGCGTCGATATCATATTTATCGATCATGGACAAGACGATCTCAGCCATTTTATCCACGCCGAGATTTAAATAAGAACGGGTATAAGCCTCTGCGGCAGACCCGACGAAATCATTGACGTCGATGTATTGCATGCTGCCGCACCAGGCGGAGGTATAGGTGTCCGCAACCAGACAGGCATCATGATTAGCAAATTTTCCCGACAGCCATTTCATCCGGTACCAGATGGGAAGATTATCCCAGAGAAGCCGGTACTTCTCGTTCGGGATGGCCCCAATGCCGGCCTGTGCCCGTTCTCTCATCTCATCGCGCAGTTCCCGGTAGTAATCAACAGACTGCTGCGTTCCCCGCAGCGTAACAATTAACGCCAAATGGAAGAAGGCGTCAAAAGCCGTCATGGGCGAAGGCTTGTTGACCGCCGTATCCAGGACCTCCTGCCACAACTGCGATCCCGCAAAAGAAATCCTGCCAACTTCCTGCATCAGATCATGATCCATTTTTTTGCCGCAGACACCTTCCAGAAAGGAAAAGTATTCCTTCATCTGCCGCTGGGCATAGCGTTTGACCTCCGTGCTGTATTCTGTATGCAGGAAGGGCGTGTCATAAATGAACAGGGGCACTTTAAAATAGCGGGCCTGGACTTCGTACCATTTCATGACGGTCCCGCAGATATTGTTGCAGCACACCAGCATGTCCGGCGCCGGCAAACCGCCGATCGGACCTCCGTTGACGGTGGCGCAGGAAATATCGGCCCGGGCATACGAGCACAGGTCGCTTGAATAACCCATGGTTTCCGCTTTTTCACATAAATCGATGCCCATCTTGCTGGCGCCGATCATGGCCCCATGGTTCTCGGGATAAACAGGAATGATATCCATGGCAATCAGCGGCTCCACCGGACCGCCGCTGGTAATCCAGGCTACTTTCTTGTTGTTCTGCCTCGCTGTTTTGGCATCGATATAATAGGCGGTCATAATGTCCCGCATTTTCTTTTCGGACTTCACCTTCTTTGTATCTTTTTCTAAAGTTATATCAGACATGGGGGTTTCCTTTCACAGCATCTCTAAAAAGGCTTCACAGCGGGTCTTCAACTGCCCGCTTGCCGATATGGGGTCATTTATTTCCATCAACATAACAGGTATTCCTGCTTCATCCAGGCTTTTCTTGATATCAGGATAATCAAAAGCATGGGGATCGCAAAATTTGAGCAGCAGGAAAATGACACCCTGAGCATTTTTCTCTTTCACCAGGTCAATGATGTGCCTGGCGCGTCCATCCAGATCCATATGCTTAGCCGGACAAACAATCCGATGGATGAGCCGCTCTGCAATACGTGATAGGGGCTCCGCTCCGTCATGGCTGATTTCGGAAAAATATCGGGCGCCCGTGCAGAAATCATCCCAGACAATGGCACCTCCGGCTTCTTCAATCATGGGATAAATATCGGGGTGATTACAAATACCGCCGGCAAGGACAATGCGTTTCAACGGCGCACCCTCCTTGATTTTACCCGCCTTGGCTTGCAGCTCTGCAATGGTTTCTAAAAGCAGTTCGGCCATGCGGTCCCGATCCATAATCATGGATGCACGAACCAGCGTATATAAATCCTCGCCCGACATCAGGCGGGGATTGAGGCTGCGCATTTCATAGA
>JANYAF010000183.1 GCA_025355175.1 Deltaproteobacteria bacterium
TCAGCAGCTCGAGTTGTTCGGTTTTGATACCCCGTAGCTTGCTGCGGGGTAGTTCATTTTCAACGTCGTCGCTAAGCGCCGCTTTGAGCTTTTCCCAGTCAATTTTATTTTCGGTAAATGCTTCGGGTAATATTTTTTTAAGTCGGCCAAGTTTTTCTTCAGTGACGTTCAGAGATTTTCCATCCATTTTCTGCTTACCTCGCATCCATACGAATGAATATGCCGGGGAAAATTCCAGCATTTGAAGAAGTGAAAGTTTCTCACAAATAAATTGTAACGGCTAAGGGGATCAGCGTTGAGAGATGGTTATCAGAACGCTTTCCAGCCTTTTTTTGATCGCGTCATCTTCCAGCCCGGCAGAAAAATCATTCAGCCATTGACGGATATAAGCAATATCAATGTCCGGCGTTTTCAGCAATATTCCTCTGACGTCTTCCATGTCTCGCGGCCTGCCAGCAACAATCTTATGAATAACAACATCCTCAGGTGTCGCAAAATTTATATCCTGATCAAGCATCCGGACTGTTTTTGCCTGGGCTATTGCCTGTCGTTCATAAGGGGAGAAAGAAAAAATAAAATCAATTCTTATTCCTGTCTCTTCATGGACTGCCGGTAAAACCATCGTTTTACGCACAAAGTCTTCAATATTCTCCGGCAGAATTTTAAGCGCAAGATCGCTGGCCACAGCAATAACGTCTTCTATTTTGTCAACATTGATGCCGAGCGTTATGTCAATGTCACGTGTCAAGCGCGGCTCGCCGTATAACAAAACAGCCTGTCCGCCGATAAGCATATAAGGGATATGGCGTCGTTTGAGTTCTGAACTTATAGAACAGATGATTTTTTCGAACATGAATTAAGTATCCTGGCCATTTTGATGTCGACTTCTATTCCTTCTAAAGGATCCGGGAATGGAATTTTTCCCAAGCGCATCGCCTCTTCCCACATGGCTGAAAATATTTTAAATGCTTTTTCTTGAGGAATCCGGCCTTCGCTGCGTGCATACGAATCCTCCAATTCCCTCAAAATGTGACTGTTTTTTATCATCAGAATACCGGTATTCTATTTTTTTGAAACAACAATTTTCTGTAATGCGTAATAAATTTACATCAATAGTAATGATATGTCCATAATTTATTCCCATCGACAACTGTCCATTTCTCACGATTTACCCAAGGTGAAAAACAAATCGCCCATCCGGGAACGCCACCTTGACAGGATGACCTTTGTCATGGATGGCTTTCGGAATGTTTCGATCTTTACCGTCCCTGCGTCTGTCATGAGAGAGGAACTCGAAGCGACTGAATCATCCGGTGGCAAGCGGCATATTAATGAGCGCGTCCAATCCTTACTGGATCATCTGGTGGGCAACCATCGGCATCGGGTATATTCTCTATTCGCAGCAGTTTGGTCTCTGGGGTGTCGTTTTTTCTTTGCCGTTCATATTTCAGCGGATTTGGCGTGGTATTCACTGGTCGCCGCTGCAGTTGCCGGAGGGGAAAACATTTTCTGGCGGATCGGCTCTATTGTGGCCTGATTGCGGCCTGCGCTGCTTTCTGATCGTATTTGCCGGCTATTTTGCCTACACGGGTATCGCAAAGCTCAAAGCCATGCTTTCTCTCATAGCTGTGTTTCAATCAGGTTGAGAATCTCTTCATTCGGTGGAATATCCGACATCGAATGGCCGTAATGCACGAAGCGTACTTTTCCGGATTTATCAATGAGCATCTGCGCAGGTAGCCGGCCCAGTTTGAACAACTTGACTTCCTGGCCGTACAACTTCAACACATGATGCTCGGGATCGGGCAAGCCGACAAACGGGAGGTTTTCTTTTATCCAGTAATCCCTGAATGCCTCGGCCTTCTCCGGCCCGGCAACGATAATTTCCGTATTCAACTTTACGAACTGATCGTAATCCCGGCGCAACTGCGCCATGTGCGCTCGGCAGAAGGGTCAGAAAAATCCCCTATTGAAAATCACGAGCACATTTTTTTGTCCGGTAAAATCGGCAAGAGATATGCGCTTGCCGTTAAAATCATTCAGGGTAAAATTCGGCGCGGGTGTATTGATTTCGACTCTGGCCATGATGGGAACCTCCTTTCAATATTAGAGATCAAGAATATTCGCTTCTTTTTCTTCCGGTAGGAGTTCAAATGTAGCCCTAACTTCTTTGGGAATGGAGCGCAACGTGCCTTTTTGAACATCCACAAAAACCCAATTCGTCTCTCCCTCGGCCAGCAGAGCATTGTCCGATGGACGAATTATTCTATATTTGCGTAGCGACTGAACACGGCGGAAGTTTGCGACCCAAGTCTTCACAACGACCTGGTCGCCGGCAAATGCGGGTTTTAGGTATTCGATTTTGTGTGTTCGCACCACCCAGGTCGCGCCGACGACGTTGGTTGCCTGTGTGCAGCCGGTCATTTCGGAGTGCTTCATCGTGGCGTCCTGCATCCAGCGAAGATATTCTATATTGTTGACATGCCCGTTTTGATCTTCCGCTTCTTTCGGCACTGTTAATTCGTGTCGATAAATTTGCAACATGATACCTCTCAAAATTTACATCAAGTTCAAAAGGTGTATTTAGTGGCGGAGTATATGGCCAAGACATGGCCCTGTCAATAGAATTACCGGTAGAAATTTGCAAACAACAAAAAAGGCAGTGCCATCTGACACTGCCTTTCTGTAAATAAATGGGTTATATGTTTCGTTTAGTTTCTCGACCCAACTTCGCCAAATTTAATCCCGCTTAAGCGTGACGAGCATTCATTCTCCGTAGCGAGCTCGCGATATGATGACATTCATTTCATACCTCGACAGCGAGCTCGCGAGGTTGTTGATCAAAGAAGTCGATGCGAGCCAGAGAACAGCGCCTACTTTTTCTTCCACGTGGCGATGTCGTTAGATGTCCAACCCTTTAAAACTTTGTGAGATCCCCCGGGGCCGCATCGCATGATCTGGACAGAATCAGTCCCCTGACGTTGATTCTTATTCCATGTTATGGGAGCGCCTATTCCTTGCCAGTTCTCAAACTTGTTAAGTTCACTGATAACTTTCTCAGTACTAAGGTCTTTTCCGGCGCGCTTCATGGCTTCAACAAGAGGTTCCGCAAATAATATGCCCGCTATAAATAAGACTCCCCACCGCTCTTGCGGCGCTAATCTCTTTGCTGCCTCTCTATATTTCCTCATCAGCGGCTCGTTCGAATCAGGCGTAGGAATAAAAGCTGATGTTATAACACCTTCAAAAAGACCATCTGTAATTTTATACATGAGAGGGTAATCCGAAAGGCCGTTAAAGGCAATCCATTGTGTTTTAAATCCGACACCGGCGCTCGTTTTTAGCGCAATCACCGCCAATGATGGACTCACCCACATAAGTACGGTCTCTGCCCCGGCATTTTTAAGCAGTAGGATCTGCGACGAAAGATCCGCTGACGTCGGTTCTACGGGAAGTTCTGCAACCAGATGAAGGCCATAAGTAGCGAGGCGCTGTTTACATCCGGCCAACCCTGCCTTGCCAAAAACATCATTCTGGTATAAAAACCCTATCTTATTGAATCCCAGTTCCTTCACCGCATACTTTGTCATGATACTTGCCTCGTCTTGAAACAGTGGATATGAGTGGAATCGATAAAGACTGGGCGGATCTTGAACAGGATTCAACGCGGCGGTACCCGGGACAACCCACAGAATCTTTTTACTCTCAAGATAGTCTTTAACGGCGTGGAGGCCAGCACCGGATACACCTCCCGTAAAAGCAAATATCCCCTTTCTGTCGACCAATTCCCGCACTACCGCAACTGCTTGTGAAGGATTGTAGTGGTCGTCCCTTATAAAATAATTGATCTTCCTGCCATGGATTCCGCCTTCCTCATTGACGAGGTCAAAAAGCAGTTTGCCTCCCCGAGCAACAGCACCCCACGTCGCGGCAGGGCCTGTTTGAGGGCCAAATTGAGCAATCCGAATTTCACGATCGTCGAAACCCGGCTCAGCAGAAAACCCGGTGCCCGCGGTTACAAAAAGACCCATCATAAGTACGATTGTCGAAAGACATAAAACTTTTTTCAAATCCATGCGCTTCCCTCCTGTTTGGTAGACATTTTTGATGAGCCGATGTGATTATTGGCAACAGCTTGACTACGACGACGATTACCTTAGTCTCGGTACATGGATTCAATCAGGTCGCCAAACTGGGCATTGATCGATTTCCGCTTGACCTTCATGGTTGGGGTGACTTCGCCGTCTTCGGTGTAGAGCTTCTTGTCAATAATCTTGAATTTTCGAATATTCTCGACGCGGGCAACCTGCTTGTTCACCTTGTCGATTTCTTCTTGAATGAGGGCGATGACCTCATCTGTTCTCGTCATAGTAGCGTAAGTCGTATATTGAACTTTTTGGTCCTGCGCGTATTTGGTGACATTCTCCTCATCGATGACGATGAGCGCCGACAGGAATTTCCGACCATCTCCGATGACAACGGAGTCATTAATGTAGGGTGAAAATTTCAGAAGATTCTCGAGATACTGGGGGGCGACGTTTTTACCGCCTGCTGTGATGATCAGGTCCTTTTTCCGGTCCGTCAGTTTGAGGTATCCCTCATCGTCAATCACACCCACATCGCCCGTATGCATCCACCCATCGACCAAAACCTCTTTGGTCTGCTCCTCGTCCTTATAATAACCCTTGAAAATACCTGGATGCTTGACGACGATCTCTCCGTCGTCAGCGATTCTGACTTCCGTTCCCGGTATCGCCCGGCCGACCGTTCCCACTTTATAGTCCACTTCGCTCGACATGTGGGTGATGCCTGTGGTTTCGGTCATGCCGTACCCTTCGCGGATAGGGATTCCGATACTCTGGAAAAACTTTAAGATCTCATGTGAAATGGGGGCGGCGCCGGAAACGCCTAAGCGCACCCGGTCAAAACCGAGACGCTCCTTGAGCTTCCTGAATACCATAAAGTAAACCAGGTGATAGGCCAGGGCCAGCTGAAGGGGCACCTTCTTCCTGGCCAGTGCTTTGTTGTTATACTGGGTCCCGATCTGCACGGCAATCTTGTAGAGCTTTCGCTTCAACCAGGTCGCATCGGCCATTTTCAGAACAATCCCGGAGTAATACTTTTCCCATATCCGGGGAACGGCATGAAACATCGTCGGCGATATTTCCCGCATGTCCGCCATGACGGTATCCGTATTTTCCGTAAAGTTGACGATCTGCCCGACGGTCAGATGAAACATCATATCAAAGATCTGTTCGTACACATGGTTTAAGGGTAGAAAAGAAATGGTCTCGTCTTCATTGGTTGCGGGCATGACTTGCTGCGACGCATGACCAACCCACAGATAACCCTCATGAGCCAGCAAGGCCCCCTTCGGCGGTCCTGTCGTTCCCGATGTATAGATAATGCCGGCAATGTCCTGGGGCTGTGCCAGTTCAGTCAGCTTCAAGAAGAGGTCCGGATTTGCGCGATCCTCTTCTTTGCCCAGGTCAAGCAGTTGCTGAAAGCTCATGAGCATGGGATCTTCGTAATGCTTGAGCCCCTCCATCTCCCAGACAATCAACTTCCTTAATTTAGGTGTTTTTTCCCTGAAAACCAGCGCCTTGTCCAGCTGTTCTTCATCTTCACAGATATAGACCACGGCATCGGAATGACCCACCACATACTCGCATTCCGCCACGGGGTTGGTCGTGTAAACCCCCACCCAGGCCCCGCCAGCGCAGACGATGCCCAAGGCCGAATAGAGCCACTCCGGCCTGTTTTCTCCAATGATCGCTACATGCTCTCCGTATTTCACGCCGAGGGCGTGGAGGCCAAGGGTGACATGTTTGACGTTTTCCAGATACTCGGCCCAGGTAATATCCTGCCAGATACCGTAATCTTTTTTCCTCATGGCAATACGGTTTGGCTGTTTTTCTACGATGTTCAGTAATGCTTTGGGCAACGTCTTGATTGCCATTCTCTCCCCCTTAAACTCTCCGATCGACAGAAACGGTTTTTAGAAGCACCTTGAAACCATGCGCAGGCAAGGCTAACGAAAGCGGACTTTTCTTCTGTAGCGCTTGTAGCCCTTGACTGACTGTTCCGTGGCTATGCCCAGATAGAATTCCTTCACGTCGTTGTCTTCGCGCAAAACCTCCGGTTTATCGGCACGGACAATTCTTCCATTTTCCAGTAGATAGGCATAATGGGAATACTTGAGTGCCATGTTGACGTTTTGTTCCACCAGTAAAATGGTAACGCCGTCCTTCTCGTTAATATCTTTGATGATGCCGAATATTTCTTTGGTCAAAAGGGGAGACAGCCCCAGCGATGGTTCATCGAGCATCAGTAGTTTGGGGCGGCTCATCAGTGCCCGCCCGATGGCCAGCATCTGCTGCTCACCGCCGCTCATCAATCCCGCCTGCTGCTTTATTCTATTCTTCAGAATGGGAAAATGGTGAAAGACATTTTCTATGTCGCTCTGTATTCCCTTTTTATCTTTCCTGGTATAGGCGCCGATGTTGATGTTTTCCAGGACGGTGAGTTCGGGGAACACTTCCCGCCCCTCCGGCACATACCCGATACCCATTCTCACGATTTCGGAAGTATCCTTCCGGTCAATGCGCTCTCCCAGAAATTCAATGGTCCCCTTTTCCGGCTGCTCTTCCTTCAGGTCATAAAAGAGCCGCATAATTGTTTTAAGGGTTGTTGTTTTTCCGGCGCCGTTGGAACCCAGCAAGGCGACGACATCCCCCTGCTTGATTTCAAAGGAAATGCCATGAAGCGCCCGGATCAGATCGTACCATGTTTCAATATTTTTTACTTTCAGCATCAGACGGCTCCCTCCTCTCCGAGGTAAGCTTTGATGACTTCGGGGTGCCGCTGTACCTCCTGAGGTGTTCCCAGAACAATTTTTTGTCCCTGACTCATGGCAAAAACACGATCCGAAATTCCCATAATCATGTTCATGTCATGTTCAATCAGCAGGATGGTTACGTTATAGTCCTCCCGAATATCCTTGATCCAGATCGTGAGGTCGTCTTTTTCCTCCGTGTTCATACCGGCTGAAGGTTCGTCCAGCAGCATCACTTTGGGTTCCAGCGCCAGCGCCCGACCGACCTCAACCAATTTACGCTTACCATAGGCAAGGCCGCCGACAAACTGATCCCGCACGGATTGCAGTTCAAGAAAATCAATAATCTGCTCAACCTTTTCGCGGTGGAGAATCTCTTCGCGGGCAGCCCGGGATCGTTTGCCCCACATAAAAGCACCGCCAAAGATGCCCGTTTTCATGTAAATGTGACGGCCCAGCATGAGGTTATCCATCACCGTCGCGTTGGCAAACAACTCGATATTCTGGAAAGTGCGCGCAATGCCTCTTTTGGCGATTCGATCAGGGGTTTTGCCCACCAAATTTTCCCCCTCCAGCAGAACAGCCCCTTCGTTGGGATGATAGATGCCACTGATCAGATTAAAGATAGTCGTTTTTCCGGATCCGTTGG
>JANYAF010000196.1 GCA_025355175.1 Deltaproteobacteria bacterium
GGCGGTGCAGGCGGACGAGGTCATCAAAAGAAATCCATCGTCCCGGCCCAAGGCTATCGCCGTGACCAACTGGACGATGGGCAGCCGGGTGATGTACTATAATATGCCCTATGGATATGATGTTTTTGTAATGGATACACGGCAGGATCAGTTTGACGTCTGGCAGAAGAAATCACCACTGGGCTATGATATGCTGTTTTTCAATACAAAGTTTGAAAATATTGACGTGGCCCGTTTACTCAGGTGCGATCATGTCGATGTTGCCGATAAAATGGATTTGAAGCTTAATGGTTCAAATGTGAATAGCGTGGAATATGTCTGGTGTTATAATTTTCAGGGAGTAAAAAATTGAAAAAAAGATGGATGGCGTTCCTACTGATGATACCGGGCGTCTTTTTGACTTACGTTGCCTATACCCAGTGGGATATTTCAGTTGCTTACACCTGCCGCGGCTTAAGCCGGTCTGTCCTTGATATTGCCGAAATCATAACAACCGCCGGAGATTCCAAATGGTATTTTATTTTGTTTGTGCCGGCTTTCTTGATTTCTCGTTTTATTTTGAAGAACAAAAACTGGACAATGAAGATGCTGTTTCTCATTATCGCCATATCTGCGTCCGGATTAATCAATATACTGATCAAATGGATCGCCGGAAGAAACAGGCCGATTAATCTGTTTAACCACGGGTTATTCGGATTCGATTATTTTAAAGCAAGTTATGAATTAAATTCCTTTCCTTCGGGGCACTCTGTCACAGCGTTTTCCCTGGCGGCCGCCCTGAGTATATTGTTTCCTCGCTTTGGCGTTTTGGCTTTCATCCCGGCAACAGCCATTGCGTTGAGCAGAGTGATCATTACGTCGCACTATGTCAGCGATGTAATTGCCGGCGCCGCAATCGGCATCGTCTGCACGCTGGTGGTCAAATATTATTTTGACCGTTTTAAAATTGAACTGGCGCCCCGGTCAGAGGTGTCTTAAATGAAGAAAAAATATATTCTGCTTTTGATGCCATTTCTTCTCTATATCGCGCTGCTGGGTGTTATGCCGCAGATGGAACCGGATGAAGCCCGCTACAGTCTGATTCCCAGCGCGATGAACGAGACAGGCAACTATGTTACGCCCCATATAAAAAATACCATTTATCTGGAAAAACCGCCGCTGGCTTCTTGGGGGACGGCAGTGTCCTTTAAAATCTTCGGAGAAAATGACTTCTCCGCGCGGTTATTTACAGGTCTTTGCGCATGGGGCTGCATCCTGCTCACATTTTTTATCGGACGGCGTTTTCGCGATGAAAAGACCGGCCTGTATGCCGCAGCTGTTCTCACCATATCCGTGTTTCCCTTTATTCTGGGAAGAATTAATATTCTGGATATGCCTCTGACCTTTTTTCTGTGCCTGTCCATATGGCTGGGCTACTTATCTTTAACCTCGGAAAAGAAACGATACCGATCCTATTTATTCTATTTTACCTGTGCCTTGGCTTTTTTGACCAAGGGGATTATCGGAGTCGTTTTCCCATTTGCCATCTTAGTTATTTGGCTCATTTGGGCGGGACGCTGGCGCGAAATGGGGCGGCTGATTTCGCCTGTGGGAATTGTAATTTTCCTGATCGTTGTCTGTCCGTGGCTTTATCTGGCGCAGAAAGAGAATGCGGATTTCCTCTGGTTCTTCTTTGTGCGTGAACACTTCCTGCGTTTTACAACACAGATGCATGGCAAGACGGAGCCATTTTATTACTTTCTGCCGATTATTGTCGGCGGCATGCTTCCCTGGCTTGTTTACTTAATTCGCGCCGGGCAGCAAGAAAACATCAAAGCCTGTCTGTTCCAAAAGGATGACAATAAACTGTTGGTCGTCTGGTTTTTATTTATTTTCCTTTTTTACACGGTTTCTTCATCAAAACTCGCCACATACATTGCTCCGGTTTTTCTGCCGATCGCTCTTTTTGCCGGGCGGATATTTCGAAACCATGAAGATGACCTGCCGGATCTGCTCGGCAAAAGAAAGATTCTTTATCGCTTTGCGTTATGCATTCAGTCAACGATGATATTGATTGCTCTTCTCCTGCCGCCGATTTTGAAGCAATATTCTGATCCCGCCAAAGGACTGGTCGTTATGACCTCCGATTATTGGTGGGTGTATATCATTCCCATGCTGATTGCGGCTGCTTTGCTGACTTTTCTGCCTGATCTCATTGCCCGTAAAGTTCGTGCGGGCTGGTTTGTAACGATCTATCTGCTTTGTTGTTTGCTTTTAGCGGGGATGATTTTTCCGCTCAATGATTTTCTGTCTCCATATCGCAGCGCGCTGGTTGCCAAAGATGCGATTGCCCGGCATGTGCCGCCGGGGCAACTCTTATATCAGTATCGTGTCAATTTTTACGGGATTGATTTTTACAACAAGATCCGAACACCGATTATCGAAGATTTCGGTGAGTTGGGAGATGGCATCGCAAAAATGCCGCAGCAGGAAAGAAAGAGATATTTTTTATCGGTCAATGATTTCTTTGAAAAAATTGAGCAGGAAAAGGAAATTTACTGTATCACACAGCATCTGGATAAGCTGACACAGCTACGATCGAAATATTCCCATGTCGATATTCTTTGGGACAATGGTGCATTTTATCTTTTACGTATTAAAAATTGAATGGAGGACTGAATGTCAATGAAGATAAGAAAAGATTTCTTACCCTTCAGCCGCCCATCCATCGGTGAGACTGAAATAAACAGCGTCGTCGCCTGTCTGAAATCAGGTTGGATCACCACCGGCGCTCTTTGCAAGGAGTTTGAAGATAAGTTCTGCGGTCTGACCGGTGCAGAACAGGCCGTCACACTGAACTCGGCTACCGCCGGCATGCACTTGATGCTGACCGCTCTGAACCTTCAGCCCGGAGATGAGGTGATCACACCTTCCATGACGTTTGCCTCAACGATCAACATGATTGCCATGCGTCAGGCAAAACCCGTGTTTGTCGATATTGATTATGATACGCTCAATATCAATTGTGATTTGATCGAAGCGAGCCTGACCGCCAGAACAAAGGTGATTATTCCGGTTCATTTTGCCGGTGCTCCTGCGGATATGGATAAAATCAATGAGCTTGCCCGTAACTATTCTTTGGTCGTTTTAGAGGACGCGGCACACGCGGTGGGCACTTACTATAAGGGGATTCATGCCGGTGGTTTTGGCCATGCAGCTATCTTTTCTTTTCATCCGATAAAAAATATCACAACCGGCGAGGGCGGGATGATCACGCTCAATGATGCCGATTTAGAAAAGAAATTGCGTTTGCTGAGATTCCATGGGATAGAAAGGGACGCTTGGAAAAGGTATGGCAAAGGCGGTGATCCTTCCTACAATATTATGGAGCCGGGCTATAAATATAACATGCCCGATTTGCTGGCCGCATTGGGGATCGCGCAGCTCGAACGATGGAAAGAATTGAATGGACGTCGTCAAACCTTAGCCCGGCTTTATCTTGCGGGCCTGCAAGGAATAAACGGACTGGATTTACCGCAAGGGCCGCAATATGATCACGTCCATGCCTGGCATTTGTTCATCATTAAATTAAAATATTATTCCCGGGATGAGTTTATGCAAAAGCTGGCGGAATATAATATTGGTTATGGCCTGCATTTCCCTCCCGCACATACATTATCCTATGTCAACAACAAGTATAACGGAAGCAATATGCCACTTCAGGAAACAAACCGGGTTGCAGATAAAATATTATCTTTGCCTTTATTTCCTGATATGATGGAAGATGACGTTCAATACGTTTGCGCGGCAATAAAGGAGATTTTGAAAAATGCCTAAGGTGCAGGTCTCAGTGGTCATACCGGTGTATAATGAAGAAGCCAATCTGGCGGCTTTGATGAGTAGGCTGATGCCGGTCATGAAGGCTATGGAGAAAAGTTTTGAAATCATCCTGATTGATGACGGAAGTCGTGACAACTCACTTACACTACTTAAGGGATTTGTGTCGGATCCTTTTGTGCAGGTTGTGGAACTGACCAGAAATTATGGACAACACGCGGCCATTATGGCGGGATTTTCGGTGGTGCAGGGCGATATTGTTATCACGATGGATGCGGATTTACAGAATCCTCCGGAAGAAATACCGAACCTGGTTTCCGTGATGGAAGAGGGGAGTTATGACGTTGTCGGCACCATCAGAAAAGGTCGCAAGGATTCTTTTCTGCGTATCTTTCCATCTAAAATTATCAATATGATCGCGCGCAAAATTACCGGTGTCAGCATGCGCGACTGGGGTTGCATGCTGCGTGCCTATAGTCGTCCGGTTGTGGAACGAATGATCGCCTGTCACGAGCAGGCTACTTTTATTCCCGCATTGGCGACTGTCTTCGCCAAACGCGTTACGGAAATAGAAGTGGTTCATGAAGAACGATTTGGTGGTAAATCGAACTATCCTTTGAGAAAACTCATTAACCTGCAATTCGATTTGGTGGCGTCTTTTTCGGATTTGCCCATGAAGTTGATCATGTACGGTGGTATTTTAATGTCTTTGCTGGGTGTGTGCTTTGGCGCTTTGCTGGCCATTGCCCGTCTGGTTTACGGTGTACGCTGGGCGGCTGAGGGTATTTTTACGCTATTTGCCATTTTGTTTGTTTTTGTTGGTTTGCAGTTTTTTGCCCTGGGGGTCATCGGAGAATATATCGGCAGAATTTTCCGCGAAGTCCGCAAACGGCCCGAATACGTAATTGAGAATATCTATGACGCAAAAGGGAATGGCGAAATTAAGTGAGAGCAATTGTTTTAGCTTATCACAACATGGGAATCGCGGGTCTTGATGCGCTTTTTCGGCATGGTTTTGATATTGCCGCCGTTTTTACCCACGAAGACGATCCCCAGGAAAACTGCTGGTTCGGTTCTGTGAAGGACTGGGCGTTGAAGCATGACATTCCTTATTACACAACAGAGAATATTAATACGGAGCAGTGGATAGCAGAAATATTGAAATTCAAGCCGGATATAATATTTTCTTTTTATTACCGAAAAATGATTTGCAAAGAGATTCTGGAAATTCCCAGGCTCGGCGCTCTAAATTTACACGGATCGTTGTTGCCGGCCTACCGCGGAAGGTGTCCGGTAAACTGGGTGTTGGTTAAAGGTGAAAATCAGACGGGCGTGACGCTTCATTTTATGGTTGACAAGCCGGATGCTGGTGATATCGTCGGACAGAAAGAAGTAAACATTGATTTTAATGATACAGCGCGGTCGCTCTATGATAAACTCTGCGAGGCAGCAGGTCTTTTGCTGAATGATTTGCTGCCGGTGATCAAAACCGGACAAATTCCGCACAGAAAACAAAATTTGTGCCAGGGCAGTTATTACGGTGGCAGGCGTCCGGAGGATGGCCGTATCGACTGGACCGGATCAGCCAATGAGATTTACAACCTGATACGCGCTGTGACGTACCCTTACCCCGGGGCGTATTCCCTCACGGAAAATGGTGAAAAGATCATTATCTGGTGGGCTCTGCCTGCGGCGTTGCACTTTGGAAGTAAACCGGGCGATGTTGATATATCAGGGCAAGATGTTCTTGTGAAGACAGGCAAGGATGCTATAAGGCTTTTGAATGTTGAAATAGATGGGAAAAGCATGAAGAATTTACAGATCAGCGAATATTTTAGAACCGGAAAGGTGATTAAACTTCAATGAAGATATTAATACTGGGCGTAAACGGTTTTATCGGTCATCACCTGGTCAACAGAATATTGGCCGAAAAGCCTGATTGGCAGGTGTTCGGAATGGATTTGGGCACAGAGCGTATTGGCGCGGCGCTGAACAATCCGCGCTTCAATTTTCTGGAAGGTGATATTTCCATCAACAAGGAATGGATCGAATATCATATCAAAAAATGCGATGTGATTATGCCGCTGGTGGCTATCGCGACTCCGAAAGCTTACGTGGAAGATCCCATCGGTGTTTATAACCTGGATTTTGAAATGAATATCCAGATTGTTAAACAATGCGTGAAGTATCATAAGCGTGTTGTTTTCCCTTCCACCTCGGAGGTCTATGGGGCCTGCGCCGATCCGGAATTCAAGGAAGACGAAAGCTACCTGGTCGTCGGTCCCATACAAAAAGAACGCTGGATTTACTCCTGCTGTAAGCAGCTTCTGGATCGCGTTATTTACGGATACGGCACGCGGGGACAACTGGAATTCACGCTGTTTCGGCCGTTTAACTGGGTCGGTCCCAGACTGGATTCTCTTGATACGGCCAAGGAGGGCAGCTCCCGCGTCGTCACGCAATTCATTGCTGAGTTACTCCTGAAGCGTCCGATTAATCTAGTCGATGGTGGTCAGCAGAAGCGCTGTTTCACTTATGTAGATGATGGCATTGCCGCGCTCATGAAGATTCTGGAAAACAAAAATGACATCTGCAAGAATCAAATCATCAATATCGGCAATCCGGATAATGAGTGCTCGGTAAAGGAACTGGCGGACATTCTCAAAAAATTGTTTAAAGAGCATCCCGACCATAAAAATGATTCGACTTATTCAGACATCATTGAGGTTCCCGCGGACGCATTTTACGGCAAAGGCTATCAGGATATTTACACACGCAAACCAAGCATCGAGAAGGCTAGAAATCTTCTTCACTGGGAACCGACGGTCGACTTGCAGGAATCCATGCGACTGACGCTCAATTCGTTCTTGGAAGAAAATAAGACGGTAATACGATAACCGGCCTCAAGCGGAATGCTTTATGGGAATGCTCGGATTAAAGATTGACGTGGATACCTACTGGGGCATGAAAAACGGCGTTCCCCGTCTTTTGCGGATATTTAAAGATTTCCAGGTAAGGGGAACTTTTTTCTTAAGCATCGGACCCGATAACTCCGGGCGTGCCGCATTGCAGCTCCTTAAAAATCCACTTTTCTTAAAAAAGATGTTGCGGACCAAAGCGGCCAGTCTTTACGGCTGGAAAACTGCTCTTTATGGCACGCTTTTGCCTGCACCGATGATTGCTTTATCCTTTCCTGAACTTGTCCATCAAATCATGGATCAAGGCCACGACGTGCAGCTTCACGCCTGGGATCACCGACGGTGGCAGGATGAATTGCCGAAAAAATCATCACAATGGATAGAACGGTGGTTTGAAGCAGGGATAGGAGGTTTTGAAAAACTGACAGGACGAAAACCCACCGCATTCGGCGCGCCATCTTGGCTGATTGATGATCGTGTTTTGAACATTATTCAGAAGTATCATTTTGAATATCTCAGTTGCACGCGGGCCAAGGCGCCTTTTATCCACGAAGAACTCAATATTCCAGAAATACCTTCCGATTTGCCGTGTTTTGAAGAAGTTGATCCTCGAAAAGACGTATCCATTATTGGCGGTTTGATAAACGATGGGGGCAACCACGTTCTTCCGGTTCATGCTGAAGTTGAAGGGGGGATTTATGAAGGTAAGTTTAGGGAAGTATTGAGAAACGCTTTGACAATAGGAATAAATGTTGTGGGATTGGATCACATGAAGGCTGATCTAGGCGCATACCTTATTCCAAAACGAAAGCATAAAATGGATTTGCTACCCGGCAGGCATTCTCCTTGCGCCGTATAGGAATCATCGTGATATAAGCATGAAATTAGTGAAATTTATTAACGGTTAGTGCTTAATTGACGATACTTGTTTCAGTGACTTATGCTTGACTTTGATTTTTCCCTGTGTTAGCTATCACAACTCGTGCCGCTTGACATTTATTTTGTAGTCTCAGGTCCTAGGGGGAAGATGTCGGATAATTTCTTTACACTGATGATTATACCTCGTAGAAAGAGCGCGGTAACTAAGATTTCTCTTTCGAGTAATTTGGTTCGCGGTCTTTTTATTGGTTCAATCCTGGCAGTTCTTTTAACCCTGTATGTTGTTTACGATTACGCCGGTATTCAAAGAGATCGCGCAGAACTATCACGACTCAGACAACAGACAGTCCAACAATCAAAAGAGATTATTGATTTAGCCGTAAAAGTCGATGAATTTGCCGATCGCATGGAAGAATTCAAACAATTCGATAAAAAAATAAGAATACTGGCAATGAATCAAGTCGGACGAAATAAAAAAATCCCGCTGGGTATCGGAGGTTCAAACAGCGAGCAGATTCGATTAAACGAGTTGATTGGCCAGGATCAGGAAAAGCTTGTTTCCGATATGCGTAAAAGTATCAGCCAGTTAAATGAAGATGCTAACGAAAGAGAGTTAAGTTTTAGCGAACTTTTAAAGTTTCTTCGGGAGCGGAAATCTCTTTTGGCGGCTACGCCTTCCATCTGGCCGGTCAGAGGGTGGGTAACCTCCGAGTTTGGTTCACGGGACAATCCTTTTGCGAGGGGAGTTGAATTTCATAGAGGCATAGACATCGCAACAAGAATGGGAAAAGAAGTCAGGGCCCCGGCGGATGGGCTTGTTGTTGAGGTTGCCTATCGTTCTGATGATGGTCATATTATCAGAATTGATCACGGGTACGGTTTTCTCACCAGTTATGCGCATTTATCAAAGTCAGTCGCAAAACAAGGGATTCGGGTTAAAAGAGATGACTTGATTGGGTATGTCGGCGATACCGGTCGGAGTACCGGAGCGCATCTGCATTACGGTGTCTATGTAAATGATGTTCCGGTCAATCCAAGAAAATACATGAAATAATCAAAGGATCTGCATTAACATTTCAAGAACGTCAGTCCCGGGCGGGTAACTGGATCGTTCCAATATACGGATAAATTATTCCCCCAATAAATATGGGTTTTTATTAAATGGTTAAATGTGTTAAAGTCAACCGGTAAAAATACCGGTTTTTTTTGAAGGTGACCAATGCTGGATGTAATTCTCAGAAAAATAGTAGGAACAAAAAATGATCGAGAATTAAAGCGATTATCCATACTGTTAAATGAAGTTAACAGTATGGAAACAAACCTGATGTCGCTCAGCGATGCGCAATTAAGGGAAAAGACGTCCTATTTTAAGGAAAAGCTTAAAAGCGGATTAACGCTTGATGATATCCTGTCGGAGGCGTTTGCGGTAGCCAGAGAAGCGTCCCGCAGGACGCTAATGATGCGTCCTTTCGATGTGCAGGTTATCGGAGGGATTGTTTTGCATGAAGGCAAAATAGCGGAAATGAAGACCGGAGAAGGCAAAACGCTCGCCGCAACGATGCCGTTATATCTGAACGCTTTGGAAGGCAAAGGTTGCCATGTCGTTACGGTCAATGATTATCTCGCCCGCCGTGACGCGGACTGGATGGGCCCTATTTATCATTTTCTGGGATTAACGGTTGGTGTCATCGTGCATGGCATGGACGACGACGAGCGCCGAAAGGCTTATGGTGAGGATATCACCTATGGCACCAATAACGAGTTCGGCTTTGATTATCTTCGCGACAATATGAAATTCAGTCTCGAAGATTATGTTCAGCGGGAATTCAATTTCGCGATCGTCGATGAAGTCGATAGTATTCTGATTGATGAAGCCCGCACCCCGCTCATTATTTCCGGGGCTTCGGAAGAATCAACGGATAAATATTATAAAATAAATCAGATTATTCCGCGTTTAAAAAAAGACCAAGATTACACCATTGAAGAAAAAAGCAAAACAGTTGTCATGACCGAAGAAGG
>JANYAF010000197.1 GCA_025355175.1 Deltaproteobacteria bacterium
GGCGGTGCAGGATTTGGTCTATTCCAAGGTCTCCACACGTCAGGCGCGCTGGGTGCTGGTGGTGCGCGATGATTCGCCGATCCGTTCGATTGAAGACATGGCAGGCAAACATATTTCGACTGAGCTGGTTGATTTTACCAGACGATATTTTGCTGAAAAAAACATCAAGGTCAGTGTGGAATTTTCCTGGGGCGCCACCGAGGCAAAGGTTGTGGACGGTCTGGTCGATGCGGTCGTCGAAGTCACGGAAACGGGATCAACCATCCGCGCCAATAAATTACGAATCGTCCATGAATTGATGAGAACCAATACGCAGTTGATTGCCAATCGCGCGGCATGGAATGATTCGTGGAAGCGCAAAAAAATAGAGCAGATTCGGACATTGCTGACCGGGTCACTTTTGGCGATGGGCAAAGTCGGGTTGAAACTCAACGTGTCTAAGACAAACCTTGATCGCGTGATGAAGCTTCTGCCATCGCTCAAGGCTCCGACTATTTCCAGCCTCTATTCCGAAGAATGGTTTGCCATTGAGTCCGTGATTGATATAGGCGTTGTGCGTGATTTGATTCCGCAGTTGCTGGATGCGGGAGCCGAAGGCATTATTGAATATCCCTTGAATAAAGTCATATAATCCGGAGGGCAGTATGGCCAGAAAAGCAAAGATTGTCCGTAAAACGACAGAAACGGATATCACGCTGGACATAGATTTGGATAAATCCGTCGGCAGTAAGATCGATACGACCGTTCCTTTTCTGAATCACATGCTGGAACTCTTTGTCCGTCATGGTCAGTTCAAGCTCGTGATTAAAAGCAAAGGCGATACAGAAATAGACGATCATCATCTGGTTGAAGATCTGGGCATTTGTCTGGGGCAGGCGGTGGGGCAGGCTTTGAGTAAAAAGATCGGTATCCATCGCTACGGTTCGGCGTCCGTGCCAATGGACGAGTGCTTGTGCCGGGTGGATATGGATATTTCCGGCCGTCCTTATCTGATTTACAAGGTCCGGTATGAGCGCCGGAAAATCGGCGGGTTTGATCCGGCGCTGGTCAAGGAGTTTTTTAAGGCTTTCACCGATCACAGCGGTATCACGTTGCACATTAATCTTGCGTATGGCAGTAACAGTCACCATATTATCGAAGCAGTTTTTAAAGCCTTTGCTCGGGCGTTGAGGCAGGCCGTGAATATCAACCCGGAAATTTCAGGTGTTCTGTCCACCAAAGGAACGCTCTGATAGAAAGACGAGGTTTAAAATTGCTGAGTATTCTCTGGATAAGAAAAGTCGGTTGCGCGATATTGCTTTTGGCCTTTGTTGTTTTTGCTCCATGTACCCTTTGGGCGCAGGGAACGGTAACGTTCGTCGATAAAACCGTAACGCGGCTGGCGGTGATTCCTTTTCAGGCGGTGATGCCCCAAGACACATCGTCAACTGTCCGATGTCCGATCTGCAGCAGTGTCAATTCCAGCGGAAGCATTGTCAAAGGCGCCGAAAAAGAAGTTGAAGAAATATTTATCGATAAGTTGAGGGATTTGAAAGATGTGGAAATCATCCCTTCGGAAAGAGTGGCAGGCGCCTATCAACGGATCTCGACGGATTTTCTGAAGCAGCCCTTATTGCAGATTATGCTAAGGGCCGGAAGTGAATTACGCGCGGATGTGATCGTGGTCGGTTATGTTTATCGTTATCGTGAAAGAGTTGGCTATGACTATTCTACGGAGCACCCCGCGTCCGTCGCTTTTGAAATTCACCTGATTTCCGTCAATGATGGCAGCATGCTGTGGCGTGGTATTTTTGATAAAACGCAAAAATCGTTAATGGAAGACGTCTTCCAGGTATCTTCCTTTTTCAAAGGCGGCGCCAAGTGGTTGACCGCGCGCGGATTGACGAAGTTAGGTGTTGACGAGGTTTTTTCGACGTTTTCCGGCTTTGAGCCCTAATTGGAATATGAGCTCGATACTATTCTTCTTCTTTGCGGAATATCTCAAACTGATATTCTGAACTTTTTCCTTGAAGGAGTTTTAATTTGTTCATCATCCCGGCGGTTGATATAAAAAATGGACAATGTGTCCGTCTAGCGCAGGGCGATTTCGACCGCGTGACGGTCTATGCCGAGAATTCCGCGGACATGGCGCGACTTTGGGCTCAAAAAGGAGCTAAGCGGATTCATATTGTTGATCTGGACGGCTCGGTTGCCGGAATGCCGCACAACGCACCCATTATTATTGATATTGCAAAATCGGTTTCTGTCCCGATTGAAGTTGGTGGTGGTATTCGTAACATGGAGACCATCAATTACTATCTGGAAAACGGCGTAGCGAGTGTGATTCTGGGCACGGCAGCTATTCAGGATGAAGACTTTGTGAAAACGGCGGCTCAAACCTATCCAGGAAAAATTATTCTGGGTATTGACGCGCTAAGCGGCCAGGTGGCGGTTCGGGGCTGGACGCAAAAGACCAGCCAAAACGCGGTTGAACTGGCACGGCGCTATGAAGATTGCGGGATTCAGGCCATTGTCTATACGGATATTCAGCGTGACGGCATGGAAACAGGTGTCAATGTGGAGGCGACCAGGGCGCTGGCCAAAGCCGTGTCGATTCCGGTGATTGCTTCCGGCGGCGTGGCGACGCTAGCTGATATTGATGCTTTGCTTTCCGTTAAAGACTGTTCGTTCTACGGCGTGATTGTCGGCCGCGCGCTCTACACGGGCGCGATGGCGCTGGAAGACGCGATAGCCAAAACTCAACAGACCTCATAGAATCGGAGAGAAGAGAAAATATGCCAGATTGTCTATTTTGTAAAATCGTCAAAGGGGAGATTCCCTGCACGAAAGTTTACGAAGATGACGCTATTTTGGCTTTTGATGATATTCATCCGATGGCGCCAGTGCATGTCATTCTCATACCGAAAAAGCATATTGCAACGCTGATGGATGTTGACGCAAACCATACGGATATTGCCGGGCGTCTTATTGCAGTCGCGCAAAAAGTTGCTGATATAAAAAATGTAGCCGTCGGCGGATTCCGAACGGTCATGAACTGCAACGCCGATGGTGGGCAGGTGGTGTTTCATTTGCATCTGCATCTTCTCGGCGGCAGGAAACTGGAAGATCAATTAGGTTAATTTGAGGTAAAATTATGGATGTGAATGCCAAGATCAATGAAGACATGGTGACAGCGGCCAAAGCCAAAGACAAAATAAGGTTGTCGGCCATTCGCATGCTGAAAACAGCGCTGCATAATAAAGAAATTGATTTAATGCGCCCGCTCAATGAAACGGAAACCATGCAGATTCTGTCCGTGTTAGTTAAGCAGCGCAAGGATTCCATCGAGCAGTTCGCCAAAGGCGGAAGGCAAGATCTGGTGGAAAAAGAAGAAGCGGAATTGAAGATCCTGCAGGAATTTATGCCTGCGCAAATGTCGGATGAAGATGTGGAAGCACTGATTCAAAAAGCAATGGCCGAGGTAGGCGCTGTTTCAATCAAGGATATGGGCAAGGTGATGAAAGTGCTGATGCCGCAGATCACCGGTAAGGCGGATGGAAAAGCCGCTGGCGAAAAAGTGAAAGCGCTTTTATCTCAATAAGGTCTGATCTATACGAATTTGACGAAAAAACTTAAAATAGGCAAGGCAATCATTCGTGCGTTTTGATGACAGTAAGATTGAAGAAATTAAAAGCAGGGTGGACATTGTCGAGCTTGCCTCCGAATATCTGACTTTAAAAAAGGCAGGCAGGAATTATTTAGGGCTCTGTCCTTTTCATCAGGAAAAAACGCCTTCGTTTACCGTCAACCGCGAAAAACAGATTTTTTACTGTTTTGGTTGCGGAGAGGGCGGCAATGTCATCACTCTGCTGATGAAAATTGCCAATAAAAGCTTCCCCGAAGCCATTAAACATCTGGCGGAAAAAACAGGTGTTATCCTGCCGGTTCGGACCTTCGGCAGGGAAGGACATGAAAAAGATTCCCTGCACGATGAGATTGTTAATTTGAATTTAAGGGCGGCGCAGCAGTTTGCTCGCAATCTATCGTCCCCGTCTGGTAAAATCGCTCGGGATTATTTGCTAAAAAGAGCCGTTACCGATGAAACCATTAAGCAATTCCGATTGGGGTATGTGCCGGATGCCTGGCGCTCCTTGACAGATTATATCGAAGGCAGCGGCTTATCTTTGAAGTTGGCCGAACAGGCTGGCCTGGTCATTGCCGGTAAAGAGAGTGGCTTTTATGACCGCTTCCGCGGCAGATTGATATTTCCAATTGAAAACATATTCGGGGAAATCGTTGCCTTTGGCGGCCGGATTTTGGGTGAGGGTGATCCAAAATATCTCAATTCACCGGAATCACCAGTCTATATTAAAGGGAAAAATTTATACGGACTGCAAAAGGCAAAAGAGGCGATTCGTCAGAGCGGTTTTTGCCTGATTGTAGAAGGGTATTTTGATGCCATATCATTGTGGAATGCGGGCGTCCACAATGTCGTCGCCACATTAGGCACCGCCCTGACTAGAGATCATCTGGAGCTTTTACGCCGTTATACCCAGGATGTTGTAGCTCTATTCGATCCCGATACGGCCGGACGAAAAGCACTGGATCGCTCTTTGGAGTTGTTTTTAGGGGCGAACATGCGCGCCCGGGCTTTAATTCTCCCTGAGGGTTGCGATCCGGACGACTATGTTAAAAAATACGGCAAGGATAAAATCGAAGAATTAATCGCCATTGCTCCTTCCATTAGTGATTATTATATTGATAACGTTCTGGGAGATAGTAAGACGTTTGAAGAAAGCCGTGATCTGGTAAAGACGGCAATGGAATTCGTCAATAAAATCAGCGACGAAATCGAAAAGAACCTTTTTATCAAACGTATTGCGGAAAAATTGGGTATTGATCAGGCATTGCTGAAAAGGGAGGTTCATCGTAAAGAGGTTCATATCAAGCCCAAATCGGTCAGCCCGAAGCAAGACGTGAAAATAACCATGAATCCTCTGGAAATAAATCTGATACGGCTTTTGTTGGAATATCCACAAAAAGCGATACAGATAGATGATGAAGAAATATTGGATTATTTTATGGAGCCTGAGCTCAAAACTCTGGGTAAAAAAATTGTTCAAGCCTATAAACTACTTGGATATATTGATATTAACGTCATTTTGTCTGCCGACGAAGAAAAGGCGCTCAGGAACAATATTTATGAATTAAGAATTAATGCGCCAACAACCGATGACAACATGGTGGATCGCAATTTCTCCGACAATATTCGAGGAATCAAGAAGAAATGGTATAAAGAACAACATCGACAGCTCAAGTTGAAATTGGCTCAAGCCCAGGAAAACGGTAACACGGAGTTGCTGCAAAAATACGTATATGAAAAACAGAGTTTGATGGCTCAAGAAAAAGAGCTACGTTAACAAATAATACAGTTTGGGGGATACCAAATGGCCAAAGAAATACAATCCGATGAATTCAAGAAATTACTTTCTCTGGGGGAAGAAAAGGGGTTTTTAACCTACGATGATGTCAATGACATGCTGCCGCCAGACGTCAATTCGTCTGATCAAATAGATGATATTATTATGTTGTTTGGAGAAAAGAATATTGATATCATCGATATCGAACAGGGTGAAAAACTGGTGGTTAAAAAGCCGGTGGAAGATGTCCTGCCGTCAAAATTTCCTGAGGCTCTGGCGCTCGCTCCCGGCGTGGGCAAGACCGGGGACCCGGTAAAGATGTATTTGCGTGAAATGGGACTGGTTTCGCTTTTGAGCCGTGAAGGCGAAGTGGAGATCGCTAAAAAAATTGAAGAAGGCGCCCGTGAAACCATGTGGGCCATTTTCAGCTTAAGCGTTTCAATTGCAGAAGTACTGAGTATTGGTGAAAAACTGGAATCCGGCGAGATTCGTGTCAAAAACGTCGTAGATAATATTGAAGACGAAGAAGGATTCATGGAGGAGGACGAGCATAAAGAGAGAGTGCGCAAGTTGATTGCTCGAATTCGTCTTTTTAGCGATCGAAACAAAGTTTTGCGAGAGAAACTCAAAGCCAAAACCATGAAACCCAAGCAGCGGGAATTATTAACGGCGGAATTGGAAAAAAATGCAAAAAATATTATCACGCTTTGTCGGAAAATCCGTTTCAGCAAAAAACAGATGCATCGGTTTATTGCACGGCTGAGATTTTTTACGGATGAAATTGAAAGATCCGAACGTGTGATTAATCAGTTTAAAAGGGAATCAGGCTTGACGCTCACGCAAATGGAAAAAGCCTGGTCTCAAATGAAGAAATCCAAACTCGATGAGAAGCGAGCCGCGAAGGAAGCGAAAGTTTCTATTGATTGGTTACATCGGAGCCACGAGGCCATTGCGGAAGCACAAAAACGTATAAAACACATTGCCAAGGATGTGGGTATTCCGACAGCCACATTAAAGAATGTGGTCGATTCCATCGAAGACGGCGAAGCCAAGGCGGAAATTGCTAAAAGAAAACTGGTGGAAGCCAATCTGCGGTTGGTCGTCAGCATTGCCAAGAAATACACTAATCGTGGCTTGCAGTTTCTGGATCTGATTCAGGAAGGCAATATCGGATTGATGAAAGCGGTTGATAAATTTGAATATCAGCGCGGCTACAAGTTTTCCACTTACGCGACGTGGTGGATTCGGCAGGCCATTACGCGTGCCATTGCCGACCAGGCGCGTACGATTCGGATTCCCGTCCACATGATTGAAACAATCAACAAACTGATCCGGACATCGCGCTACCTGGTGCAGGAATTGGGACGCGAACCGACTCCGGAGGAAATCGCCAACAAAATGGAATATCCGCTGGAGAAGGTGAGGAAGGTTCTGAAAATTGCCAAAGAACCAATTTCCCTGGAAACGCCGATCGGTGAGGAAGAGGATAGCCATCTGGGTGATTTTATCGAAGACAAAACAATCATGTCTCCTTCGGAAGCAACGATCAGCATGGATCTGGCGGATCAGACGCGTAAAATCCTGTCCACGCTCACGCCGCGTGAAGAAAAGGTTCTGCGAATGCGTTTCGGAATTAGTGACCGTCTGAGCGCGGTTGGTCCGGATGAAGGTGTGCCGGTGGACATCGTGGAGTCCGACATCGAAGAGCCGGCGGTTATCGAAGAGGAACCGTCAAAAAAAACAAAGAATTCCTCCCGAAAGCGCGCGGTAAAATAATATTGACAAGCGCCTGAATTGGGTATATTTCAACGAACCTCGATGCCGGTTCGATCCGCGCAAATACTGAAAAAATGGCGGGCCTATAGCTCAATTGGTAGAGCCACCGGCTCATAACCGGTAGGTCCCTGGTTCGATCCCAGGTGGGCCCACCAAATTTCGCAAGAACGGAATCTCAATGATGAGTAGAAAAACACGATTTTCACAAGCAAGGAGTTGTTGCGATACTGCCATTGATTTAATGGTCGTGACGAGACAAATCAAATTGTCATGTCACGGCTCGCAGAATCAAACACATAACAAGGCTATCTGAGAATGCACCCCAAAAGGTGCATTTTTTTTTAGTTCGACTCAAATTTCAGAAGCGAAGCGCGTTGAAATTTGTTAGTCGAACTTATCCCGCAAAGCGAAGCGGCGCGGGGTTAGTGACACGGTAGGAGAAAACGAAGTGCACTGAAATTTGCTAGACGAACTATACCGCACAGCGGTGATTAAAGTAATAAAGGAGAAAATGTTTGAAAGAAAAATTATTGTTGTTAATCAGTTTACAGGAGTGTGATACGCAATTGGTCAAACTTTCCTCTAAAAAGATTAAACTGCCGGAAAAGATTAGTAAGATGGAAGAAGACTTTCGGCTTTATAAGGAAAACGTTGAGCAGAATAAAAGAAAGTATGACGAACTCAAAGTCCGGCGCGCCGAATGTGAAACCAAGGTTAAAAAACTCAATGAAGGAATGATCAAAACCAAGGAAAGGCTGCTGGAGGTTAAGAATAACAAGGAATATCAGGCCATGCTCAAGGAAAATGAAACGGCCGAGAAGACGCGGGGCGATATTGAAACCCAGATCATTGCGCTCATGGAAGAAATGGATAAACTCTCCGTGCTGGTGAAAAATGATGAAGAAACTTTAAAGCAGGCTGGAATCAAGCACGAAGAGGAAAAGAAAATTATTGAGGATGATCTGAGCGCTGTGGACGCCGATACGGTGAACTGGGCTGAGAAACGTGATGGCCTGCAAAAGACAGTTCCTGCCGATCTTCTGGCCCAATACGAAAGAGTCAAAAAGCGCAATAACGGTGTCGGTGTGATATCCGTATGGAAAGCCGTCTGCAACGGTTGCCAGATGAAGATTCCGCCGCAGCTGTATAACGAACTTCAGCGTTCCAATGATCTGCTCAGTTGCCCCAATTGTAACCGGATCATGTATTTTCAAAATCAGGAAAAGTCCACCTAGTCTTTTTATGGAAAATAAAACGGTGAAGTTGTTCAGTGACGGGGCCTGCCGCGGCAACCCCGGTATTGGTGGGGCTGGCGCGGTGATCACCGATGCAGCGGACAATATTCTTTGGGAGGGCAAGGAGTATTTAGGTCACTGTACGAATAATATTGCCGAATATAAAGCACTGATTCTGGGATTAAAAGGCGCGCAGGCACAAGGATTCAATCAATTGGATGTTTATCTGGATTCGGAATTGTTGGCCAACCAGATTCATGGTTCCTACAAAGTAAAAAATGAGAATCTAAAAACTTTAATGCAAGAAGTCCGCAGCCTGCTTTCTTCCTTTAAGTCCATTCGCGTCGAGCATGTTCTGCGATGCCACAATGCGCAAGCGGATAAGCTGGCCAATTTAGCTATTGATGAGCATAAAGATTAAAGGCTGAAGTCCGAAGTCCGAAGTCTGACCCCCTTGCTAACCTAATGACCTAAAGGTCACACGAGGTCACACGAGGGGGCGCGAGGTTAAAGAAATAGAAATCATTTTTCACGAAGATATCTTGAAAGAAAGCCAAATCAATTGTAAGCTGCTTTACAGGCCGGAGAAGATCAGATGATCGCGGGCAGATTATATCTGCCGGAGGAAAGTCCGAGCTCCACAGGGCAGGATGGTCGCTAACGGCGACTGGGGGCGACCCTAAGGAAAGTGCCACAGAAAATATACCGCCCGTCGAATGACGGGTAAGGGTGAAATGGCGAGGTAAGAGCTCACCGCTTTTCCGGTGACGGAAAAGGCATGGTAAACCCCATCCGGAGCAAGACCAAATAGGAGAACGTTTAAGGGCGGCCCGCCTGATGTTCTCGGGTAGTGTCGCTAGAGGCGGCAGGCAACTGCCGTCCCAGATGAATGATCATCGCCGCGTCAAGGGTAACCGAAGCGCGGAACAGAACTCGGCTTATGATCTTCTCTTGTGCCTGTTTATTATAGTGCTTATAAATCCATTCCTTTTCTCTTTGCCTCTGCATAAAGCCTCCAGACGCAGAGACCGATTGCGAGAAAGAAAGAACCCAGCATGAAATTCGGCGTTGTTCCCAGGAGCTCATCCACAAGATAACCAATATATAGGAATAGGAAAGAGGACGCCACCATCGCAAGTCCCCAAGCTGATAGCATCAAGATCCCGCTTAGCGTTCTGAGTTGTTCACTGTTTGCCTTTGGTGTTTTTCTCCCTATCACCTGAATTCCCGGCTCAATGTAACGAGGCCGGCGGGGCGATCCCCATTGCCTCATAAAGCTCGATCTGTTTCTTTGTTGCTTCACCTACGCGCAGGTCATAACCCGGGTACTCAAAGCATTCAATGATGTCCATTTCATC
>JANYAF010000209.1 GCA_025355175.1 Deltaproteobacteria bacterium
AAGGCAAAATACAGGCAACGCTCACCTCGCCTGCAGGCGGCATCGGCAAAGGTGGCCGCCATACTTGTTTTGCCGGTGCCCGCTGTCCCAGAGACTAGAATGGTGCTGCCCCGGTAGAACCCCTTCCCTTCGAACATGGCATCCAACTTGGTGACGCCCGTGGCAATGCGCTGGTTGGGAACAGTATAGTCGAGCCCCAGGGAAGTGATGGGCAGGATAGAAAGGCCTGTCTCGTCGATCAGAAAGGGATATTCGTCGTGGCCGTGAGAGGAACCGCGGTACTTGACAATACGCAGGCGGCGGGTGGAAATTTGCGCCTCAATGCGGAAATCAAGTAAGATCACGCAATCGGCCACGTATTCTTCAAGCCCGTATCGTGTCAGGGTCTTGTCGCCGCTTTCCCCCGTAATGATGGCTGTCACACCGCGTTCTTTCAACCAGTGAAAAAGCCTTCTGAGCTCTGCCCGAATGATAGCTTCATTAGACAGCCCGGAGAAAAGAGCTTCGATGGTATCGAGGACAACCCGCTTTGCTCCGACAGAATCAATGGCGCTCCCCAGGCGGATGAACAATCCTTCCAGATCGTACGAACCCGTTTCCTCAATCTCGCTTCGATCAATGTAAACATGATCCGTGGCGATGAGTCCCCGCGCAACCATGTCATTAAGATCAAAACCCAGGGAGATGAAGTTCTTCGCGAGATCATCCGGCGTCTCCTCGAAGGTCATAAAGACCCCTGCCTCTCCATAATCCATGGCGCCCCGCATAAGAAACTCCATGGAGAAAAGAGTTTTGCCACAACCCGCAGAGCCGCAGATTAAGGTTGGCCTGCCTTTCGGAAGTCCTCCCTTCGTGATCTCATCGAGACCCTTGATCCCCGTCGGGCATTTTTCAAGAACTTCAACATTATGTTTTTTCTTAACCATTGTCATCTCCCAACAACGTTAGCCCGTTAGAAAACAGAAGACTTTCTAATGAGTTTTATTAATTTAAAGCATTAAATATCAAAATATCCATTATCTCGCAATAGAAAAAATGCGTGTCGGTTAGAGTATATACCATTTCGCTTTGAAGCTGTCGCCCGTTCGGCGTTCCCGGTAGGATAAAAAGTTTTATTTCTTTAACAGGCCATGTCAAAAAATAACGCGGAGATAAGGTATCCGGCATCGCTAATGAACTAAGCAATGAGTGGAGCCCCCTCCGGTCGAAGATGACCCCACGGTGACCTTCAGGTTATTTAGGTTACAGGAGACTGTGTCGTAATTAACATTTTGTCATTCCGTGCAAGCGAAGCGCGACACGGAATCCAGTAATTTCAGCAAGCTCTGGATGCCGGTTTTCACCGGCATGACGATTTTGAAGCTATTTTCTCCTATTACAACACAGTCTCAGGAGCCGGGGGATTGCAAGTCGCGGGATTCAACTCCACGCGCCTGATACCTTCTATAATTATTTCTCAACAGTCAACGGTAGACCCCTTTGTGTTGTTTTGACCCACTTCATACAGAACCGTTTGATTCCTTCCATTCGCCTTCGCACGGTAGAGGGATGAGTCGGCTTTCTGTATCAGTTCGTCTTTTGCGGACCCATCGAACGGACACGATGATATTCCGCAACTGATATTCACATGCACCATGCGGTTGTGTTGAGGCAGTGGCATCGAACATCGCTCAACAGCTATTCTTGTTTTCTCCATAACCTGAAAAGCGGCGTGTTTGTCCGCGCCGTAAAGAAATATCAAAAACTCTTCTCCGCCGTAACGGGCAACCCAGTCGCTTTCGCGCAGATTGCCTTTCAGTACATCGGCGACATGTTTAAGGACAACGTCCCCCGATTCGTGTCCGTAAGTGTCATTGATCGTCTTGAACCGGTCGATATCCACCATCACCAATGAAAAAGGATTGTTGGAACGGGTGACCCGCTGAAATTCTTCGTCCAACTTTTCTTGCAAGAATCGATGGTTGTAGAGACCGGTGAGCCCATCTCTATTCGCCAATTGATTTAAGTCGTAGATATGTCCTCCGAGCCATGTCGACATTGAGTTGAAGGAGCGGATCGCCGAATTGAATTCACTATTATTAGCTGAATCGACCGGAAGATCTCCAAATTGTTTTTCCCTAATTGCGAGGATCCCGTCGTTCAAAATTTTAAAAGTGCGGTTGGTTTTCCACAAGATTAATAGCCCTATAAAGGAAAATAATATCATTAAACCGCATAGGATGTACGTGGCAAGGCGGGACCAGTTCAAAAGCGATAAAATCTCCTCTTCCTGCCTGTCAACGGCAACCTTGTTATACTTAATGATCTTGTCTGAAATCGCATCCATCTTGTCGGCCTGTTTTCTAAGGGCGTTCTTCGCCAACTCTTTCGCTTTATTTCTATTCCAGAACCAGAACTTATTGAGACGGACCATCTTTCGGATCGATTTTTTATAATTTGCCATAACGATGGTCAATTCCTTCACAAGTTCATCATGGGGAGGAGCGATGTTTCCAAGCCGGACGATCGTTTTGTCGATCGCCTTTAATCGCTCATGGATCCGATTTAAGTATACCGGTTCCTCAAAAAGCAGGTAGTTCCTTTCCGCTCTGGATAATTGAAGAATCTCTTCCTGAAGGTTTCTGGCCGATTGTATACGAGCATAGTTAACGGAGAGAATGGTTTTCAACTTGACCTGTACTTTCCACTGATTATGAATCAACACCGCGCTAAGAATAACCAACATAAGAAACAGGAACGATGTTCCGGCGATGATTTTTGTTTTCAGTGTCATACCCAAACCTTTGTAGTCTTTTTTGATAAGACATTGCTTCTGCAATATTTCCATTTCATGCGGGCAAATCCATTATTGAGATCACCGCCAACCACCAAGCTGGACGGAGGACCACTTGCTCAATATAAGGGCGCCAGAACCTATACTGCCGTGAGAAATGCTCATCATAAATCTAAACAGAGCAATGGATTTTACGAGGCAAAGGGGATGATGTCACCTGCCAGGATGATCTTATCGTCCTCCAGGGTAACAGCATAGGCGCTGTGCTCGATAAGTTCGTACAGATGGAGATATTTGGCCACTTCCACAGGCTCACTGGTTTTTCTGCCGAAGTATTTCCCCGGCTTGCTGAAAACATCGGTAACCACCCGGTCGTCGTAGATAGCAAAATCAAAGGAACTGTCGGTATTTCGATTGCTGATGTTTGTTGTCGACGGCAGCTCATCGTGG
>JANYAF010000218.1 GCA_025355175.1 Deltaproteobacteria bacterium
GTTATGCCAATATTGAATTTCATGGACGTCCGGGGGGCGCAGTGCCGACACCAGCGGAACTGGCCAATGTCGTCGCCAAGATCTACGACAAAAAGGATTAATCATCTATCGATCACATGAAGGACCCGAAATAAATGGCAAAGATAGTTTTTAAACATCCCCAGAGCTTAAAAGAAAATATTTATCACTATTGTCCAGGCTGTGGGCACAGTATTGTTCATCGGCTTGTCGCCGAAGTGATTGACGAAATGGGCATTCGAGGCATTACGATTGGCGTCCCTCCGGCGGGATGCGCCGTTCTGGCCTATAATTACTTTGACGTGGATATGATCGAAGCACCCCATGGACGCGGTCCGGCCATGGCATCAGCCATAAAACGCTGCCTTCCCGACCGTGTCGTTTTTTCCTATCAGGGGGATGGAGACCTGGCAGCCATCGGCATTGCCGAAAGTCTTCACGCCGCCAACCGCGGTGAAAATATTACCGTTATTTTCATTAACAACGCTGTTTACGGCATGACCGGCGGGCAGATGGCTCCGACAACCCTGCTCAGTCAAAGAACAACGACCAGTCCGGCCGGCCGTAAAAAAGAATTAGACGGGCATCCGGTTAAAGTCAGCGAAATCTTTTCTCAGATGGGAGGAACAACTTATATCGAAAGATGTTCGGTAAGTTCCCCGGCAGGTGTTAACAAAACCAAAAAAGCCATCAGAAAAGCCTTTCAGTGCCAAATCGACGGTCTGGGTTTTTCGATGGTGGAGATTCTGTCTTTATGCCCGACCAACTGGAAAATGTCATCTATTGATTCATGCAAATGGATTGATGATGTTCTGAGCAAAGAATATCCCCCCGGCATCTATAAAGACAACATTGCCGAGGCAAAGAAAACCGCGGAGGCAGCGCCATGATCGTTAAGACCATTTTTTCCGGCTTCGGCGGTCAGGGCGTTTTAATGATGGGCATCAGTCTGGCCAACAGCGCCATGAACAAGGGCTATCATGTTACGTATCTTCCCGCTTACGGCGCGGAAATGCGCGGAGGCACAGCCAACTGCACTGTCGCGGTAGGCGATGAGGAAATTGCGTCTCCTGTTGCCTCGGAACCGGACTATCTGATTGTGATGAATTTGCCTTCCCTCTTTACATTTCAGAATAAGGTAAGCGCCGGTGGAAGTATTTTCATTAATTCCTCCATTATTGACGCGCGCCCCAACCGACAGGATGTAAAAACTTTCTGTGTCCCCTGCGCCGACATGGCTCAGGAGCTCGGCAACAATCGGGTCGCCAATGTCATTATGATGGGGGCCTTTATTAAAAAATCGAATGTTGTTTCACCCGACATTTATCTCAAAAGCCTGGAAACGATTATGGGCAGCCGGAAAAAAACTCTGGCCGAAGTTAACCGCAAAGCGTTCGCCGCCGGATTCGATTATATCAAGGATTAAGAAGGATATTTTATGGCCGTCAAACAAATTTCCGTTCTGTTAGGCAATGTTCCCGGTTCTTTTGCCAAACTTACCCACATTCTTGATGCCGAGGATATCGGCACGATAGCTGTATCAGCCGCCAGCATCGAACATGACAGCAGGGTCCGCCTTGTCGTCAATGATCCCGATCGCGCGGCAGCACTTTTAAGCAGTTTCAATTTCAACTTTGAAGTAACACCGGTGCTGGCCGCCGAAGTCCCCCTCCATGCCGGCGGAATCAATGCCATCTTAAAACCGCTGGCCAAGGCAGAGATCAATATTCTTTATCTCTATACAACCATCAACCGTATCGGAAAAGAAACCATCGTTATTATCGGCGTCGATAAACTGGAAGAAGCCAGAGAAATACTCACAGAAAACTGGATTCATCTAACCGGCGACGAGATTTATTCAATCCCTTAACTTTAAGAATCGACTATGCCGGTATCTGCAGAAAAAGAAAAGGCCTTGGCTTTCAGGATGCAGGAACTCGGTGTTTCCGAAAACGATTTTAAGGAATCCTTTGTTCGTTCTTCCGGACCCGGAGGACAAAAGGTTAATAAAACATCTTCTTGTGTCCATCTCGTCCACATCCCCACCGGTCTTTCGGTCAAATGCCAACGGGAAAGATCGCAATCATTAAATCGTCATCTGGCGCGCCGACTCTTGTTGGAAAAAATTGAACTGCAGCAAAAAGGGTTCATCGCTGAAGAACAAGAAAGGATAGAAAAACTGCGCCGCCAAAAGAGAAAACGAAGTCGGCGAGCAAAAGAAAAAATCCTT
>JANYAF010000256.1 GCA_025355175.1 Deltaproteobacteria bacterium
ATTCGCCAACTTCCTGGAAAGTTGCAGCGACGTGGTCTCTTACGCGAAGAACTACTGGGCCGTCAATTTCAAGCTCGATTACGTGAACGCGGACGGCGACATTTCCAACTACTACCCGGATTTTATGGTCAAGCTGTCGGACAAGCGGATTGTCATTGTCGAAACCAAAGGGCAGGAAGATTTGGATGTGGCGCCGAAGATGGCGCGGCTGGGGCAATGGTGCCAAGACATCAATCGGGTGCAGACAGACATGAAGTACGACTTCGTTTACGTGGACGAAGAAAGTTTTGAAAAATACAAACCGACTTCATTCCGGCAATTGCTGGAGGGCTTCAAGGAATACAAAGGGTAAATAGGATGAACTCGCAAAAAGGCGGAAAATACACATTATGTCATTTCGACCGAAAGGAGAAATCTTGAAATAATTGAAGATTTCTCGTCGCTTCGCTCCTCGAAAGGACAAAATGTGACTTTTTACGAGACCATTAAATATGACAAGCCGCTTATTTAATAAAACTAAAAAGGAAATATTATGAAACGCTTATTTGATAAAAAAGAATCGTGGAGTCATAAAGAGAGAAAATCGCAGCAAGATGAGCAATTGTCGGCCATGGTCAAACTCGGATACAAAAAATCGGCCAGACTGAAAAAGATTCTCGATAGATGCAAAATCAATCCAGCAAAAATAAAGACCCGCGAAGACCTGGAAGGCCTGCCTGTCACGTCCCGTGAAAAGCTGGTGGAAATGGAAATGAAGGATCTACCCTATGCGGGTCTGGAAAACCCGTCCCTGGCCATTGACCGGATTTTTACATCACCTGGTCCGGTCTACGAACCACATTTATCGGAGACAGATTACCTTTGGGCCCGTGCTTTCTTTGCGGCGGGCATTGGTTCCGGAGATATCGCGCTCAACGCCTTTTCCTATCATCTGGTGGCGGCGGGGCTTACTTTTCACAACGGCCTGCGTAAAGTCGGGGCAACGGTTGTTCCTTCCGGCACATCCTCGTCACAGGTTCAGGTGCAGTTGATCAAAGACTTGAAAGTGACCGCTTATGTCGGCACGCCCAGTTTTCTCATGTCCATCATCAATCAGGCCAAGGAAATGGGCTATAACTTCAAGAAAGATTTCCGCGTGAAGAAAGCCTGTTTTGCGGCCGAACCGCTACTGCCTTCACTGAGACAGACGTTTGAAAAAGAATACGGCATTGATACGTATCAAATGTATGGCGCAACGGAAGTGGGCGATGTGGCTTATGAATGTTCCCAGAAATCCGGCTGGCATATCTGTGAAGAAACCATTGTGGAAATCGTCGATCCGGCAACGGGTAAAAATGTCGTGCCCGGCGAGCTGGGCGAAGTGGTTGTGACCCGGCTGAATAATATTTTCTTTCTGCTGCGTTTCGGCACGGGCGATTTATCGAGGTTGATCACTGAAAAATGTTCCTGCGGCAGAACGTCTTATCGATTGGCCGGTATTGCGGGCAGAGTAGGCGACGCGGTAAAAGTCCGGGGACTGTTTATCGCACCAAGCCAACTCAAGCTTCTTGCCGGTAAATTTGAAAATCTCCCTCTTCAGGCCATTGTCAGCCGCAGCGGTCATGAAGATGTTCTCACAATGCTCGTAGAAAATGTAAATAAACGAGTTGGAACAAATATTTGGGAAGATAACTTCAAGAAAATGTTTAAGGAAATCTGCACGGTAAAAATTGACGCCATGGAATACGTGAAGCAAGGCGCGATCACACCTGATTCGAAGTTGATTCTTGATCAACGGCAGTGGTAGGCGCTGTTATTATTTTTTTACCGAGTAGATAAGTTCTTTGGTCGCTTTGTCCATGGCAAATCCTTCAGACTACAATGGCGGCGTCTTTCATTTTCAGTTGAATATCGGATGAACCGTTCCAGTAATTAATCTGTGGAGAGAAAACCACATCCAGATTTGCGCCGTTGATGGCGCCGAGATGCTTACCCATGCCAAACCAGATGGCGTTCACTGAAGCGCCGTCGGATGTCAGACGCATTTTGAGATGATTATGGCCGACGACAACCGGTGAAGACGCTTTGATATTGCGGGCGCAAAGAATCGGCTCGGGATTTTCACAGCCGAAGGGCGCAAGCAAAGTCATCTGATGGATCAGGTCAAGATTGATATCCTGAAGATTACATTCCGCGTCAATGAAAGTGTGAGAAACTATCTCCGAGGATTCAATAGAATTCCCGATGATTTCATCGAGCATGATGGCAAATTCATCAATGTCATCTTCTTTTATGGAAATACCAGCAGCGCGGTAATGGCCGCCGAAAGACAACAACAGCGGCGCGCACTGCTGTAATCCTTTGTGCATATTAAAATCAGACACGCTGCGACCGGAACCTTTACCCACACCATTTTTAAGGCTGATGACAAATGTCGGACGGCTGAAAAGATCCACCAGACGCGAGGCCACGATGCCCACCACGCCGGGATGCCATTTCTCGGAGGAAAAGACCAATGCGTTCGTGTTTTCCAGATCAGGATTCGTTCCCAATTGGCCGATAATCTCATTGAAGATGTCTTTTTCCATGGCCTGACGCCGCCGGTTATGCAAATCGAGTTTTTCCGCGAGTGGTCGTGCCTGATCCATGTTTTCAGCCAACAGAAGATCAACCGCGTCCAGAGCAGAAGCGATCCTGCCTGCGGCATTAATGCGGGGAATCAGGCAAAAAGAGGCCCTGAAGGAATCAATGACTTGTCCATCAATGCCGCTGACTTCTTTGAGAGCCCTGATGCCGGGACGTTTGCCTTCTGTGA